>CALDFO010000361.1 GCA_937942205.1 uncultured Alphaproteobacteria bacterium | reverse complement strand
AAAGCGGTTTCTCGATTCCGTCACCAATGCGGGCCTGGAGAAAGCGGTGCGGGCCCGGGCCGCCGCGCAACCGGGCGTTCGGATCAGCAACACCGGGGGCTGGCAATCACAGCCCGACCTGTTCGACTGGCCGGATCCCGAAGTGCGGACGCTGGCCGCGGAACTGGATCGCGCGATTCAGCAATACCTGTCCTTCGGGCAGGCGGCCCCCGTCCCGCTGAAGCTCTACCGGGCCGGCTGGGCCAATGTGAACCGGGCCGGCGACTATAACAGCCTGCACAACCATCCGAAGCAGCATCTGGCGGCGGTCTATTATGTGAAGGCCTCGCCCCTCGGCGGCGACGGCGCGCCGGACGGTCTGTTGGAGTTGCGCGATCCCCGGCCGGCGGCCGGTTTTCACGTTCACCCCGAAATGTTCAACGCCTATCCCGTGCGGATCGCGCCCGAGCCGGGGATGCTGGTGATGTTTCCGGCCTGGATCGACCATATGGTGCATCCCCATCACGGACCGGAAGAGCGTATCTCGCTCGCGATCAACATCCGGTTGGAGGACGACTAGACAGCCTTGCGCCGCGCAGGCGGCTTTTCCCGGACATTCAGCGGGGAAATGGTGCCGATGGTGAGAATCGAACTCACGACCTATCCCTTACCAAGGGATTGCGCTACCACTACGCTACATCGGCAACCGTGGTAATCCGGACCATACGGCCCAGCCCTTAACGAAGGGTGCGCTGCTATAACGTAAGGATTCTCCAAAGGAAAGCGCCGGTTTGATCGAATCGCACACTTATTGATATGGCCCGATCCTCCCCCGAAAAGCTGGCCGCGGCGCTACGCGCCAATCTGCGCCGCAGGAAGCTGACCCCTGCCGCCCCGGACCGCTCCGCCGCCCCGGACCGCTCCGCCGGCCCGGAAAGCCCCACCGCCCGGGGGGGTAACCCCCCTGCGGGGCCTGTGGAAAACTCCGCCGGGGACTCGGCCGGGGATGGAGATTAGCCCCGCGCCCGCGGCGCTTTCCTCCCGCCGCCGGGGCGGGCTACAAACATCCCACGGCCCGCGGGGCCGCAAAGGGAAATAAAGTGGACAGAATTCGCATCCGGGGCGGCCGCCGCCTGAACGGGGAAATCCCCATCAGCGGCGCCAAGAACGCCGCCCTCAAGTTGATGGCGGCGTCGCTGCTGACGCCTGAGCCCTTGGTGCTGGCCAATGTGCCGCGCCTGGCGGATGTGCGCGCCATGGCCGAGCTTCTGGTCAGCTTCGGCGTGGGCGTGCAGGTGACGATGGCCGCCCGCTTCGGCGAGGGCGATACGATGCGGCTGGAGGCGCGCGAGATCACCTCGGTCTTCGCCTCCTATGACATGGTCCGCAAGATGCGGGCGAGCTTCCAGGTGCTGGCCCCGCTGCTGGCCCGCCAGCATGAGGCCAAGGTGTCGCTGCCCGGCGGCTGCGCCATCGGGGCGCGGCC
>CALDFO010000360.1 GCA_937942205.1 uncultured Alphaproteobacteria bacterium | reverse complement strand
GCCCCCGCGGCGGTCACGATGGCGGCGGCGGCCACGCCCGACATCAGTGCCAGTTTCCCAAATTTCATACCCTCAGTCCCTCTGAAAATTTCCGCGCAACTTCGCGCGCGGCTGCAATCGCAGCGGGCCTTAACAGCGCTATGAAGGTTGCGTGACGGTTGCGTGACAGCCTTCGCGGATGCGGGAGAATCCGCGCGCCGGACAGAATGCCGCCTGTGGATAGCCCTCCGGCGTTGCCGGAAAGACGCGGTTCTCAGGCCTGGTTTTGCGCCAGCGCCCCGTAACGGCCCTGGAAATAGACCAGCGGCGCGCCCGCCCCGTCATGGCGGGTGAATCGCACCACGCGCCCCACCAGGATGGCGTGGTCGCCGCAATCCTGGACGCTTTCACGGGCGCATTCAAACACCGCCAGGGCATCGGCCAGCGCGGGCGGCCCCAGTTCGGTGGGGGCCAGCGCGATGCCGTCCAGGCTGTGCTCGCCCTGCCCCGCCAGCCGCGCCGACACCGCCCGATGCCCCGACGCCAGGATGGACACCGTGAATCCGGCCGCCCCGGCAAAGGCCGGATAGCGGCGCGAGCGCCGGTCGATGCACCACAGCACCAGGGGCGGGTCGAGCGATACCGAGGTGAAGGAGTTCACCGTGATCCCGATATGGGACATCTCGCCCCCGGCGGCCTCGCTGGAGGCCGTCACCACCGCGATCCCGGTGGGAAAGCAGCCCAGGGCGTCGCGGAAGGCTTTGGAATCAAAGGTCATGGCGCATCTTAGCCGTTTCACACTCGGTTAAGCGGCACTGTGCATGATCCGTCCCGGCTGGGCGAGCGGCAAAAGACCGTGTTTTCCGGCCGGGTATTGATGGCGGGTGACGAATATGGCCGGCGACAACGCGGTCGTTATCAAGAAGATCAAGAAGGGCGGGCACGGCGGCCATCACGGCGGCGCGTGGAAAGTCGCCTATGCGGACTTCGTCACCGCGATGATGGCCTTCTTCCTGCTGATGTGGCTGATCAACACCACCAGTCCCGAACAGAAGCGCGGCATCGCCGACTATTTCGCGCCCCAGAGCATCGCCCAGACCGTCTCCGGCTCCGGCGGGGTGATGGGCGGCAAGGTGATGGGGGAAGACGATTCCCGCGCCGGCGGCGCCCAGTCGGTGATGCAGAAACAATCCCCGCCCGCGCCCGCCGAAGCCGCCCGGGGCCAGGCCGGCGGCGCCGAAGCCGGGGGCGAGGCCCAGAGCGAGGCCCTGCGTTCGGCGCAGGACGGCGATTTCGCCCATGCCGCCGAGGCCATCCGCCAGGCGATGCAGGACAATCCCGACATCGCCAACCTGTCCCAGCAGGTGATCCTGGAGAACACGCCGCAAGGTATGCGAATCCAGTTGGTGGATCAGGACGGGCGCCCGATGTTCCAGCAGGGCTCCACCGAACCGATGCCCTATACGCGCAAGCTGCTGGCGGCGGTGGGCGGCATCATCAGCCAGTTGCCCAACCGCGTTTCGATCAGCGGCCATACCGGCGGCAACGACGTCAACGCCACGGGCGGCAATTGGGAGCTGTCGTCCGCCCGCGCCAACCAGGCGCGCGCGCTGTTGCAGGCGGGCGGCCTGACCAGCGACCGCATTTATGAGGTGTCGGGCAAGGCCGGGTCCGAGCCGCTGCTGCCGGAAAATCCCAACGCCAGCGCCAACCGCCGCCTGTCCATCCTGCTGATGCGCGAAGCCCCCCCGGCGCCCCCGCATACCGGGCTGTAAAGAGCAAAATCAGAGCCATAGCGCAATTTTTCCGGCTGCGCCCGGCGCGCCCCGGCCTATACTCACGCCTGAAGGGGCCAGGTTTTCGCCGTGACGGATCAGCGCAATACCCGCGTACCGCAATTTTTCCTGACACCGGGCGGGCCGTGCCCCTATCTGCCCGGCAAGGTGGAACGCAAGGTCTTCGCCCGGCTGGGCGGCAATCTCGCCCAGCCTCTGTCCGAGGCCCTCACCCATTCCGGCTTCCGCCGCAGCCAGTCCATCGCCTATCGCCCGGCCTGCGAAAGCTGCAACGCCTGCCAGTCGGTCCGCATCAGGGCGCAGGACTTCGCCGCCAGCCGCAACCAGAAGCGTATCCTGCGCCGCGGCGGCGATCTGCAACGCGGCGAGGTGGCGGCCGAGGCGACACGCGAGCAGTTCGCCCTGCTGCGGACCTATCTGGATTCGCGTCATCCCGGCGGCGGCATGAGCGACATGGGCCTGTTCGACTATGTGGCGATGGTCGAGGAAACGCCGGTGGACACCCATATCGTGGAATACCGTGCGCCCGACGGCGCGCTGCTGGCCTGCGCCCTCACCGACCGGCTGAAGGACGGCCTGTCGATGGTCTATTCCTTTTTCCATCCCGGCGAGGATACGCGCAGCCTGGGCACCTACATGATCCTGGACCATGTCCGCAGCGCCCAGGCGTCGGGCCTGCCTTACGTCTATCTGGGCTATTGGGTGCGCGGCAGCGAGAAGATGGATTACAAGATCCGCTTCGCGCCGCTGGAGGCGCTGGGCCAGAATGGCTGGGAGAGCCTCGGTCCTCCAAGTCCGTAGGACTTGGAGGATGAAATGGTCCGGTGGACCATTTCAAGAGGCGAGCGCCGGAGCGTAAGCGACGGCCGGGCGAAAACACCGGCCCTTATGCCGATGTTCCGCCAAACCGTTCCTTCCATTCCGCGATCTGCTCGTCGCTGATCTTGGCCACCAGCACCTCCGGCGGTTTGATGGGCTGGCCGGGCGTCAGATCATCCAGCAGCACCGCCATCGGCTGGTCCGGGAAGGGCATGACGCCATCCCGGTAGCCCGGCGGCTGGATGCACAGATGGAGGGCGTTGGCGAAGTCGGGCATCACCGGCCAGAGCAGGTGCGTGAACTGGTGGATCAGGTTCAGGCCCATGCGGACGCCGACAGCGGCTTTCGCCCGGTCGGTCTTGATATGGGTCCAGGGCGCGGCGCGGGTCATGTATTCATTGCCCGCCACCCAGATGGCGCGCATCTCGCCCATCGCCTTGCGGAACTCGGCATTCTCCATATGCTCCGCATACTGCGCGATACGGCGGTCCAGTTCGGCGATCAGCGCCTTTTCGTCGTCGCCATATTCGCCTTCGCCCGGCACCACACCGTCAAAGCGCGCGACGCAGAATTTGGTGACGCGGTTGACGAAATTGCCCAGCACATCGGCCAGGTCCTTGTTGATGACCCCGGCGAAATGCTCCCAGGTGAAATTGCTGTCGCTGCTCTCGGGCGCGTTGGCGATCAGATAGTAACGCCAGTAATCGGCGGGCGCGACCTCCAGCGCCTTGTCCATGAAGATGCCGCGCTTGCCCGAAGTGGAGAACTTGCCGCCGTCATAGTTCAGCCAGTTGAAGCCCTTGAGCCGGTCCACCAGCTTCCAGGGCTCGCCCGAGGCCATGATGGTCACCGGAAAGCCCACGGTGTGGAAGGGCACATTGTCCTTGCCCATGAATTCCCAATAGGTGACGTTCTTGGCGGCGTCGCCGTACCACCAGTCCTTCCACGCCTCGCCCTTGCCGTTCTTGTCGGCCCATTCCTTGGTGGCGGCGATATATTCGATCGGCGCGTCGAACCAGACATAGAAGACCTTGCCCTTGAGCGCGCCATCGGCGATGTCGTCGGGCACCGGAATGCCCCATTCCAGGTCGCGGGTGATGCCGCGATCCTGCAGGCCCTCGTCCAGCCACTTATAGGCGATGGAGGTGACCAGCCCCGGCCAGTCGGCCTTGTGGCTGTCGATCCAGTCGCGCAGCCTGCCGGAGAATTGCGACTGCTTGAGGAACAGATGGGTGGAGTCGCGGATCTCGATATCCTGCGCCCCCGACACCGCCGAGCGCGGCTTGATCAGGTCGATGGGATCAAGCACCCGGGTGCAGTTCTCGCACTGGTCGCCGCGCGCCCGCTCATAGCCGCAATGCGGACAGGTGCCGATCACATAACGGTCCGGCAGGAAGCGGTTGTCGGTGGGCGAATAGGCCTGCTTGGTAGTCCGTAGCTCCAGCCAGCCATTCTCCCAGAGCCGGCGGGCGAAGTGCAGGGTCAGTTCGTGGTTCTGGGGCGAAGACGACCGCCCGAAATTGTCCCAGCTCAACCCGAAACGGTCGCCCAGCTCTTTCTGCACCCCATGCCATTTGGCGGCATAGTCGGCGACCGGCATCCCCTCCTCCAGCGCCGCTAGCTCCACCGGCGCGCCATGCTCGTCGGTGGCGCAGATCGCCAGGGTGTCATAGCCTCGGCTGCGGCAATAGCGGGCGAAAATGTCCGCCGGCAGCATGGATCCCACCAGGTTGCCCAGATGCTTGACCCCGGCGACATAGGGGATGGCGGAGGTGATCAGGATGCGTTTCATGGTTTGCTGAATCGTGCCAAAGTCGTTGTCCTACGGGTTCCTCATACAAGGGGACGGAACCGGAAGCGAGGGGGATATCATGGCCGGAACACACCTTAGGAACAGCCTGGGCCTTATTTCGAGTCT
>CALDFO010000359.1 GCA_937942205.1 uncultured Alphaproteobacteria bacterium | reverse complement strand
GACGTCTGCGGCGTCATCGAAGAATTGGGGCTGCCCTATGTGAAGCTGGTGCTTCCCATGGAGTTTGAGCCCAAGCGGAAGTGCATCACGCATTTCGGCGGCCTGACCTGGGAAGATCCCCGCACCGAAGCGGGTGAGCTGCTGGACGAAAACCGCTTCCCCAAGGAAGTGGTTGCCGCCCTGAAAACCGCGTCCGGCTCCCACGCCTTTGCCGGCCAATACCAGCAGCGCCCGACGGCGCGCGAAGGTGGCCTGTTCAAGCGGCAGTGGTTTCAGGTGGTGGACGCCGTGCCGGCCGAAGCGAAGCGCAGCGTGCGCCGCTGGGACTTGGCCGCCACCATCCAGCAGGACAACAACGATCCGGACTGGACCGTTGGCCTGAAGATGTCCACCGACGGGCTGCGGTTTTACATCCGCCACGTCACGCGCTTCCGGGATTCCGCGGAGTTCGTGCGCCGGTCCATCAAGAACACGGCCGGCCTGGACGGGCCTGCCTGTCGCATCGAGATTCCCCAGGACCCTGGGCAGGCTGGTAAGGACCAGGCCAAAAACATCATTGCGCAGAACGCGGGCTTCACCATCACCGCGCTGCGCGAAACCGGCGACAAGGGCACGCGGGCTGAGCCGTTCGCCGCCCAGCTCGAAGCCGGCAATGTCTACCTGGAGAAGGGGGACTGGAACGAGGCGTTCATTGACGAGCTGTGCGCCTTCCCCATCGGTCACGATGACCAGGTGGACGCCGCCAGCGGCGCCTTCGCCTTTTTGACCCGCACCGCCGGCCCGCTGCAGATCAGCGCCAAGGTGCTCAACCGCGCAAAGGCCCCGCACCGTCGATGAGCAAGAAACCCGTTCCCCAGGCTCCCGCGCCGGTCATCCCGGGCAAGGTGCCCATGAAGATCAGCGACATGGTTCTGGCCCGCGCCAAGACGCGCCAGCGCCGCGCCACGCTCCGGGACGGGACCGATGTTTTTGCCCCGGCTGAGCCGGCGCCCGGTGTGGTGCCGAAGAATCACGCGGTCCTGGCCATGGACAGCGCCATTGT
>CALDFO010000358.1 GCA_937942205.1 uncultured Alphaproteobacteria bacterium | reverse complement strand
CTGCCTAACATTCCCCGCCGCGGGCCGCGATTAATAAGTTGCCAAGACGAAATTTGCCTATAATATGTTCAATATATAGTTTGTCTAAAGAATAGGCACACCCTTGACCGCCGCTCCGCTGCAAAAATTCAAGGTGCCTGATCTGTCCAGCGGCGCGCCCATCGCCAATGCGCTGCCCATGCCCATTCTGCTGGTGGGGCCGCGGCGGCAGATTCTCTACGCCAATCCGGCCGCCGAGCAGTTCTTCGAGACCGGCGCGGCGCTGCTGCTCAAGCAGAGCCTGACCGAGCTGCTGCCGTTCGACAGCCCGCTGTTCCAGCTTTTGGCGCAGGTACAGGAGCGCAATTCCTCCGCCGCCGAACGCGATGTGGACCTGTCCACGCCCCGCCATGGCGAGCGCATCGCCGATGTCAGCCTGACCCCGATCCCCGATACCGACGGCGTGATGGCCCTGACGCTGCAGGAACGCAGCCTGGCCCAGCGCATGGACCGCCAGTTGATGGCGCGGGGCGCGGTGCGCTCCATGCACGGCATGGCGGCGGTGCTGGCGCATGAGATCAAGAATCCGCTGGCCGGGATACGCGGCGCGGCGCAGCTGCTGGAGGAGTCCCTGGGCTCGCAGGAGCGCGAGATGACCCAGCTGATCGTCGCCGAGGCCGACCGCATCCGCGGGCTGATCGACCGCATGGAAAGTTTCGGCGACACCCGCGCCTTCGCCCGCCATCCCGTCAACATCCATGAAGTGCTGGACCGGGTCCGCAAGGTGGCGGACTCCGGCTTCGCGCGCGGCGTCACCATTCTGGAAAGCTTCGACCCCTCGCTGCCGCCGGTCTCGGGCGATCGCGACCAGTTGATCCAGGTTTTCCTCAATCTGGTCCGCAACGCCGCCGACGCGCTGCCCGAGACGGGCGGCGAGATCACCCTGACCACCGGCTATCGCCCCGGCGTGAAGTTCGGCGCGGGCCTGGCGGGCGAGCGCGTCTCGCTGCCGCTGGAAGTGACGGTGCGCGACAACGGCGGCGGCGTGCCGCCTGACATCATGCCTTATATCTTCGATCCCTTCGTCACCACCAAGGCGCGCGGATCGGGCCTTGGCCTGGCGCTGGCCGCCAAGATCGTGGGTGACCATGGCGGGGTGATCGAATGCGACAGCGTTCCGC
>CALDFO010000357.1 GCA_937942205.1 uncultured Alphaproteobacteria bacterium | reverse complement strand
CATGCTGGGGCTTTACAATGGGCGGCCCGGCGCGCGGCTGTTCCGCCGCCACCTGTCAGAGAATGCGGTTCGGCCGGATGCGGGGCTGGATGTCCTGACCACGGCGCTGGATTTCGTGCGCGCGCGGCAAGCGGCGTAAAGAAGCCGCTTAAACCGGCTTGAAAAAGCCCTTGGCCGCGCCCCAGCGCAGCAGCAGCTCCGGCCAGGCGGCACAGGGCTTTCCTTGCGCCCGCAGCAGGCTGAAGCCGTGGCCGCCTTCCTCGAAGACATGCATTTCCACGGCGACATGGGCGGCGCGCAATGCGGTGTAATAGGCGATGGCGTTGGGCACCGCCAGCACCGTCATGTCGTCCGCCGCCTGGATCAGGAAGGTGGGCGGCGTATCGGCCGGAACATTCTTCTCGCAGGAATACCGGACGATCATTTCCGCCGTGGGATCAACTCCCAGCAGATTGTTGCGCGAACCGGCATGACCACCCTCGCCCATGGTGATGACCGGATACATCGGCACCGAGAAGGACGGGCGTGCGTCCACGCTGTCGGCGGCGTCCAGCGGCGCATAGACCGGCGCGGCAAAGCGGGTGGCGATGGAGGCGGCCAGATGCCCGCCCGCCGAAAAACCCATGAAGCCGATGCGGGCCGGGTCCAGGCCATACAAAGCGGCATTGGCGCGCACCAGCCGCATGGCGCGCTGGGCGTCCTGCAACGGCACGTCGCTGCGGTTGGCCCAACCCTCGCCCGGCAGGCGGTAGCGCAGCACAAAACAGGTGACGCCCGCCGCATTGAAGCGGCGCGCCACATCGGTGCCCTCGAAATCCAGCATTTCGCGGGTATAGCCGCCGCCCGGCGCGATGATCAGGGCCGAGCCGTCGGGCTTGAGCGGGCGGAACACCATCAGGCTGGGCGCCCCCACCTGGTCCACATAGCGGTCCAGCGGCGCCGCGCCGGGATCGCGGTTGGTGACGCGCAGGGCGGGCAGCCCCAGCTTTTCGCCGCCGGGCGCGACGCCCGGCCACAACCGGATGGTTTCCTTGGGATCGGACAGCATCGCGCCATCGCCCGGCAACACCGTATCGGCCATGGCCTTGTGCGTAACGGCGGCGGCAAGGCCAATACCCAGGCCGATGGCGGTGCGGCGATCCATGATAAGCTCCCCGATTGTTTGCGGCGAGGATCACACCCTTTTCCTTTGGCGGGCAAGGCGTATTCTGCCGCCATGACGCGCCCCCGCCAGACTCGGTTGTTCGCCGCCCTCGCCCTGATGATGCTGCCGCTTGCCGCACAGGCGCAGACCGCGCCCGTTTACGGTCCGCGCCTGGAAGGTTTCGAGTACCCTCATCCGGTGCGGACCTTCCGCCTCACCAGCCAGAACCAGGCGCTGGAAATGGCTTATATGGATGTCAAGCCTGCCGTCCCCAACGGGCGCACAGTCGTTCTTCTCCACGGCAAGAATTTCTGCGCCGCCACCTGGGAAGGCACCATCGCGGCGCTGACCGGCGCGGGCTATCGGGTGATCGCGCCCGACCAGATCGGTTTCTGCAAATCCAGCAAGCCGCGGCACTATCAATATTCCTTCGAGCAACTGGCGTCCAACACCCGCGCCCTTCTTCTGTCCCTGGGCCTGTCGAAGATCACCGTCATGGGCCATTCCATGGGCGGCATGTTGGCGACCCGCTTCGCCCTCACTTTCCCCGAGATGACCGAGCAGCTTGTCTCGGTGAATCCCCTGGGGCTGGAAGACGGCCGCGCCAAGGGCGTGCCCTGGACCGGCGTGGACGATCTGTACAAGGCCGCGCTGAACACCGACGCGACCAGCATCCGCCAGTATCAGCAAAGCGTCTATTACGCCGGGACCTGGAAGCCCGAATATGACAAGTGGGTGGAGATGCAGGCGGGCATGTATCGCGGCGCGGGCAAGCAGGTCATGGCCTGGAACAGCGCCCTGACCTCCGAGATGATCTTCACCCAGCCCGTGGTGCATGAACTGGGGCGGCTGAAAATGCCCGTGCTGCTGCTGATCGGCGACAAGGACACCACCGGGCGCAGCAACCGCGCGCCAAAGGATGTGCAGCCGACGCTGGGCAACTTCCCCGCCATGAGCGAGGCGGCGGCGAAACGGATGCCCCATGCGAAGCTGATGCGTTTCGCCGAACTGGGCCACTCGCCGCAGATCCAGGACCCGGCGCGCTTCCACGCCGCGCTGCTGGAAGGGCTGAAGCTCGATTAAATTTTCTGGTCATACTCGCCCACTTCGGGATGCTTGCCCAACCGCGCGTCGATATCCGCGAACATGGCGCGCATATTGGCTTCCGAGGCCGGGCTTTCCACCACCACCACCAGCGACGGCTTGTTGGAGGAGGCGCGCACCAGCCCCCAGGTGCCGTCCGCCAGCGTGACGCGCACGCCATTGACGGTGACGACCGAAGCGATCTTCTGGCCCAGCACCGTTTCGCCCTTGGCGGCCAGATCGCTGTATTCCCGCACCATCGCATCGACGACGGCGTATTTCCGGTCATCCGGGCAGAAAGGCGCCATAGTGGGCGAGCCCCAGCTTTGCGGCAGGGCGTCATAAAGTTCGGACAGCTTTTTACCGCCCGCTCTGTCCAGCATCTCCAGCACCTGGATGCCCGCCACGATGCCGTCGTCATAGCCGTGCCCCAGCGGCGGATTGAAGAAGAAATGACCGGACTTTTCAAAGCCCGCCAGCGCCCCCAATTCGGCGGTGCGGCGCTTGATGTAGGAATGGCCGGTCTTCCAGTAATCGGTCTTGACGCCGTTGGCCTTCAGCACCGGATCGGTGAGGTAAAGGCCGGTGGATTTCACATCCACCACGAATTGCGGGTTCTTGTGGGTCTCGGACAGGCCGCGCGCCAGCATCACGCCGATCTTGTCGGCGAAGATTTCGCGGCCCGTATCGTCCACCACGCCGCAGCGGTCGCCGTCGCCGTCAAAGCCCAGCACGATGTCGGCGCCCTGCTCCTTCACCGCATGGCTCATGGCATGGAGCATCTCCATGTCTTCCGGGTTGGGGTTGTATTTGGGGAA
>CALDFO010000356.1 GCA_937942205.1 uncultured Alphaproteobacteria bacterium | reverse complement strand
GGGTCCGGCGATCAACCCCGCCAATGCGGCGGCTATCGCGGCAGCCTGGCGGCAGGCCGATCCCAAGCTGGTGGTGATCGACGATCTTCTGACGCCCGAGGCGCTGGCGGGCCTGCGCCGCTTCTGCCTGGGCTCCACCGTCTGGCGCAAGGTCTATCGCGACGGCTATCTGGGCGCCTCGCCGGAATCGGGTTTTGCCTGTCCGCTGCTGGCGCAGATCGCCGACGAATTCGCCGCCATCTTCCCGGACATCTTCGACGGTCATCCGCTGCGCTATCTGTGGGCCTTCAAATACGACAGCAGTCTGAAGGGCACCGAGATCCATGCCGACGAGGCGGCGGTGAATGTGAATTTCTGGATCACGCCCGACGCCGCCAACACCGATCCCGGCAGCGGCGGTCTGGTGGTGTGGGACCGGGCCGCGCCGCTGGACTGGGATTTCGCCCGCTTCAACGCCGACGCACCCGCCATGCGGCAGTTCCTGGCGGAGCAGGGGGCCAGGCCCGTCACCGTGCCCTATCGCGCCAACCGGGCGGTGATCTTCGATTCCGACCTGTTCCATGAAACCGACGCGATCCACTTCCGGGACGGCTATGAGAACCGGCGGATCAATGTGACGCTGCTGTACGGGCGGCGGGAAACGGGCGCAGACTGAACCATCTCAGGTCATCCTCCCCCTTTGGCGCGTAGCGCCATGAAAGGGGGAGGTGGTTTCAGCGTGCGATGCCGACCTTTCGGGAGGCGAGCGGAAGCTGAAACCGGAGGGGGTCCATTTAAAAATCAAGCCCAATATTTTTGCGCCGCCCGCTTGCGGTTCCCCCGCCATGCCTCATCTTTCAACGCGGGAATATCCACCCGGTGAGGGAGCGCCATGACCTTTCTGAAATCCATGCCGAAAATCGCAGCCGCCCTGGGCGTCGCCCTGATGCTGGCGGGCTGCGGCGTCAACAATATTCCCACCAAGGACCAGGCCGTGAAGGCGCGGCTGGCCGACGTGCAGGCGTCCTATCAGCGCCGCGCCGACCTGATCCCCAATCTGGTGAATACGGTGCAGGGCTATGCCCGGCAGGAACAGTCGGTGCTGGTGGCGGTGACCCAGGCGCGCGCCTCGGCCACCCAGGTCAAGCTGGATGCCAGCACCATCACCGACCCGCAAGCCTTTGCCCGCTTCCAGCAGGCGCAGGACCAGTTGTCCGGCGTGCTGGGCCGCCTGATGGCGATCAGCGAGCAGTATCCCGACCTGAAATCCAACCAGAACTTCCTGGCGCTGCAATCGCAGTTGGAAGGCACCGAGAACCGCATCGAGATCGCGCGCCGCGATTACAATGCGGCGGTGCAGGACTATAACACCGAACTGGTGACCCTGCCGGGTTCGCTGTGGGCGGCCACGGTCTATCGCTCCTACAAGCAGGCCACGCCCTTTGCCGCCAGCGCGGCGGCCCAGACCGCGCCGACGGTGAATTTCGACAATGTCGGCGTGCCGCCCGCGCCTCCGGTCCCCGCACCCGCCGCGCCCGCAAGGCCGTAACCGGCCATGCGGCTAGTCGCGGCCCTTCTTGCGCTTTTCTGTCTCCTGACGCCTGCCTGGGCGGCGCCGACATTTCCGGCGCTGACCGGGCGGGTGGTGGATGACGCCCATATCCTGTCGGAGCCGACCAGGGCCGCGCTGACGCAAAAGCTGGAGGCGCTGGAGCAGAAGACCTCGCGTCAGCTGGTGGTGGTGACGCTGCCCTCGCTGCAGGGCTATGAGATTTCCGATTACGGCTACCAGCTGGGCCGCCATTGGGGCATCGGCCAGAAGACCCTGAACAACGGCGCGCTGTTCATCATCGCGCCGAACGAGAAGCGGGTGCGGATCGAGGTCGGCTACGGCCTGGAACCGATCCTGACCGACGCCTTCTCCTCGGTCATCATCCAGGGCCAGGTGCTGCCGCGCTTCCGCCAGGGCGATTTCAACGGCGGCGTGATGGCGGGCGCCGATGCGCTGGTGGCGCAACTGTCGCTGGAACGTTCGGAAGCCGAGGCGCGCGCCGCCGCCGCCGCGCGGCAGGGCGCGGGACAGCAGCAGGGCGGCATGC
>CALDFO010000355.1 GCA_937942205.1 uncultured Alphaproteobacteria bacterium | reverse complement strand
GGGCCGCCTGCAGGGGATCGCAATCCTCGTCTTCCAGCTGGCCGTCATCGTCGCGGGTCAGGGCGATCACATCGTCGATCAGGGTCTGCAGGCCCATGCCCGCCTGCAGCATCACCTTGACATGATCGGCCTGCTGCTTGGGCAGGTCGGCGCGCTCCAGCAACTGCGCCATGCCCAGAAGCGCGTTCAGCGGGGTGCGCAGCTCGTGGCTGATATTGGCGATGAAGGCCGACTTGGCCAGGGCGCTGGCCTGGGCGCTGTCGCGGGCACGGATCGCGTCCTTCTTCTCGTTTTGCAGCCGCAGCACAAGCTGGCCGTTCTCGTTGCGAAGATGGATGCTTTCGTCCAGCAGCCGCCCCATGCCGCCGCAATAGCTGATCAGCACGGCGGCGAACAGCGCCACCAGCACCGCCGCCAGTGAGGCGTAGAGGCCGCCCTGCCACAGCAGCAGCAGCACCAGCGGGCCCAGCGCAAAGGTGGTGTGGGCGATATAGGCGGGGCGATGGACCGCGCGGGCGATGAACTCCGTCGCCGTCATGCCCAGGAAGGCCAGCGCCAGATAGGCCTGGGCGGGAAAGGAATCCCAGACGAACCAGAACAGCGCGGCCACGCCCCAGGTGGCGCCGGAAATCGCCGAAACGAACGTATAGCGGCGCGCCCAGAAATGCGGGTCGCTTTCCGGCGGGCGCTTGCGATAGGCGGTGGTGAGCTGCTCGGCGGCGATCACCACGGTGATCTGCAACAGCAGCGGAATGATGGGCAGCACGCCCGGCGCATGGCCGGCCACCAGGGTGGCGGGCACGCAGAGCACGGCGAAGGGCAGAGACAGATAGTGGCGGCCGAGCGCGTACAGGATATCGATGCGGCCTGCAAAGACAGAATCCGCGGTGGTCTGGGGCGGCGCGAGGGGCTCGGTCATTGCGATTTTCCTTGCCAGAGCCTAGCTTTCGCGCCCTTTCAAATGGTTTAAGTCCCTCTTAACGAAGGGTGAATGCAAAGGATGAGGCGTCCGTGAAAAACTTGGCCGAACAGGCGCTTGCCGCGAAAGCCTGGCCGTTCGAGGAGGCCCGCAAACTGCTGGCCCGCATCGAAGCCCGCAAAAAAGCGGGCCAGCAGGTCACGGGCGTGCTGTTCGAGACCGGTTATGGCCCCTCCGGTCTGCCGCATATCGGCACCTTCGGCGAGGTCGCCCGAACCAGTTGGGTGCGTCATGCCTTCGAGACCCTCAGCGACATTCCCACCCATCTGATCGCCTTTTCCGATGACATGGACGGGCTTCGCAAGGTGCCCGAAAATCTGCCCCAGCCGGAGATGCTCCAGGCCAATCTGGGCAAGCCGCTGACCGCCATCCCCGATCCGTTCGGCACCCATGAAAGTTTCGGCCATCACATGAATGCGCGGCTGCGCGCCTTCCTGGATCATTTCGGCTTCCGCTATGAGTTCTATTCCTCCACCGCCACCTACAGGTCGGGGCGTTTCGATGCGGCGCTTCTCAAGATTCTGGCCAGCTACGACAAGGTGATGGCGGTGATGCTGCCCACCCTGGGCGAGGAGCGGCGGGAAACCTATTCGCCCTTCCTGCCGGTCAGCCCGCGCTCCGGCAAGGTGCTGCTGGCCAAGGTGGTGGACCGCGACATGGACAAGGGCACCATCACCTATGTCGAGGAAGACGGCAGCCTGGAAACGGTTCCGGTGACGGGCGGCCATTGCAAGCTGCAATGGAAGCCCGACATGGGAATGCGCTGGGCGGCGCTGGGCGTGGACTACGAGATGTACGGCAAGGATCATCTCACCAGCGCCAAGCTCTATGACGCGATCTGCCGCATCGCGGGCGGCACCCCGCCCGAACAGTATATGTTCGAGCTGTTCCTGGACGAGCAGGGCCAGAAAATCTCCAAGTCCAAGGGCAACGGCATCACCATCGACGAATGGCTGACCTATGGCCCGGCGGAGAGCCTGGCGCTGTTCATGTTCCAGAAGCCGCGCACCGCCAAGAAGCTGTATTTCGACGTGATCCCCAAGGCGGTGGACGAGTATATCGCCTATCTCGACAGCTATCATTCCAACGAAACGACGGAAGAGCAGCGGCTGGAGAATCCGGTCTGGCACATCCATGCCGGCACGGTGCCGGACGAACGCTATCCGGTCAGCTTCGCGCTGTTGCTCAATCTGGTGTCGGCTTCCAACGCCAGCACCCGCGAGGTGCTGTGGGGCAATATCCGCGCCTATGCGCCGGGCGCCAGCCCGCAGGCCAATCCGGGCCTGGACCGGCTGGTGGGCTATGCGCTGCGCTATTACGAGGACTTCGTGAAGCCCGCCAAGGTGTTCCGCGCGCCCAGCGAGCAGGAGCGCGCCGCGCTGGAAGACCTGGCGGCGCGCTTCGAGGCGCTGGGCGACGAAACGCGCGACAGCGCCGCGGTGCAGGATATCGTGTACGAAGTGGGCAAGGCGCACGGCTTCGAGCCGCTGCGCGCCTGGTTCGGGGCGCTGTACGAGGTGCTGTTGGGTCAGACCCAGGGGCCGCGCTTCGGCTCCTTCGCGGCGCTGTTCGGCTGCGCCCGGACGGCGGCGATGATCCGCCAGGCCCTCAACGGCGACTTCCTGAAGCCGGACGAACCCCGCGCATGAGAGCGGTGCTGCTGGCGCTGCTGTTGCTGGCTTCGCCCGCGCGCGCCGCGGACGAGATTTTCACCCTCTATGCCGAGGGCCGCTATGAACAGGCGATCCGGGCAGGCGAGGCGTCGCGCAGCGCGCCGGGCCTGGCTATCGCCGCCCGCGCCGCGCTGGCCGAGGCGATGCTGCGGCCCCAGCCTTGTCTCTCCTGCCTGGAGCGGGCCGAGACTCTGGCGCGCGCCGGCATCGCCGCCGATCCCGGCCATGCCGACAATCATGTCTGGCTGGCGGCGGCGCTGGGCCATCAGGCGCGCATCCTGGGCAAGGTGCGGGCGCAGGTGGCGCGGATGCCCAACGAGTCGCGCGCCGCGCTGGACACGGCGCTGCGCCATGCGCCCGACAATGCCTATGCGGTATCGGCGCTGGGCGGCTGGAACATCGAGATTGTGCGCGGCGGCGGCGCCTATCTGGCGCGCACGCTCTATGGCGCCAGCGAGCCGGAGGGCATCGCGCTGTTCGACCGTGCCGTGAAACTGGCGCCCGGCAATGTCGCGGTGCATTACCAGGTGGCGCTGTCGCTGCTGGGCTTCGATGCGGACAAATACCGCGCCCGCATCGCCGCCGAACTCAAGGCGGCGCAGGCCGCCACCGCCGCCACCGCCTATGAGCGGCGGATGCAGGACCGGGCGGGCGAATTGCTGGGCTTGCAGGCTCGCGGCGCCGACGATGCGCTTCAGGCGCGCGTCCGCCGCTATCAGGGCTACCCGGACTGATTTCCTGTTAGGGAATTCCAGAGGCCATCCTCCCCCTTTGGCGCGCAGCGCCATCAAAGGGGGAGGTGGTTTCAGCGTGCGATGCCGACCTCTTGGGAGGCGAGCGGAAGCGGAAGCCGGAGGGGGATGAATCAAAGAAAGAAAGTTGGATTCCCGCTTTCGCGGGAATGACAAGTTGGGGTGGCTGGGTACAGGCCCGCCTCCCCCTTTGGCGCGCAGCGCCATGAAAGGGGGAGGTGGCTTCAACGTGCGACGGGAGCGGAGCGACCGAGCAAAAGTTGAAGCCGAAGGGGGTTCACTTAAAAACTACTGACTCGCCCAGATGATCCGATGGATGAAGGCGATCTCGCTGAGGGCGAAGCCGCGATCCTCGAAGGCGGGGTTGAAGCTCTTGAGTTCGATGCGCTGGGCGGTCAGGCGGCCAAGCTGCTTGGCCATCACCTCGCCGGCATGGGTCTTGACCACCACCCGGTCGCCGCGCCGCAGGGAGCCCGAGGGCGACACCACGATACGGTCGCCGTCGCGATAGACCGGCAGCATGGAATCGCCGGTGATCTCCAGCGCATAGCAATGCTCGTCGGCGATCTCGGGAAAGGCGATGTCCTCCCAGCCCGATCCGGCGGGAAAACCGGCATCGTCGAAATAGCCGCTGGCGCCCGCCTGGGCCATGCCGATCAGCGGCACCAGCCGCGCCCGGCTGGCGCGGCCGCCGCTGTCGCTGACCAGCGCCACGAAATCCTCCAGGCGGGCGCCGGTGGCGGCCAGCACCTTGGACAGGCTCTCGGTGGAGGGCCAGCGCAGCTTTCCGTT
>CALDFO010000354.1 GCA_937942205.1 uncultured Alphaproteobacteria bacterium | reverse complement strand
CGCGAGAAGTGCCGTCAGGGCGGCCCGGACATGGGCGTCGCCGCTGGCCTGGGAACCCGTCAGGGCCCGGGCATAGCGGCGCAGATAGGGAAGATGTGGCGCAAGGGTTTGCGACATACTCATGGAAATGGCTCCTTCAGCCCGAAAGACAAAAGCTCGGAAAGGGAACTTACGCCAGCCAAAAAAGTTCCCCAGACTGCCGGAACCATCACCAAGTCCGTTCGTTTGGAACTCCGGAAGGGGACTGTAATGGGGCTAACGCGTTTAGGAACAGGAAACTGGTCGGTCCGTCATGACGCAGCAATGGGATACCACCGTGTCTAGCGACGAAAAGCCCACGGAAAAAGCCAGGGCCATCCGGGCCCGCCAGCGGGCGATCGGCCGGGAGCTGCGCCGGATGTATGACGACGTGGCGCAGGAGCCCGTGCCCGACGACTTCATGGATCTGCTGCGCCAGATCGATGAAGCCAGCGAAAAGGGGGGGAAGGTTTCGTGATGCCGACCCCCGCCCCGTCGCCCCATTCTCACAAGCCTGAAAATCCGGACTTCAAGACCGAGCTGCTGGGCCTTGTGCCGTTCCTGCGCGCCTTCGCGCGGTCGCTGACCGGCAACCAGGAAGCCGCCGACGATCTGGCGCAGGAGACTCTGGTCAAGGCGTGGCAGAGCCGCGCCAGCTTCATTCCCGGCACCAACCTCAAGGCCTGGCTGTTCACCATCCTGCGCAACCAGTTCTATTCGGACCGCCGCCGCGCCTGGCGGCAGGCGCCCTGGGACCAGGATGCGGCGGAGCGGATTCCGGGCGGCGGCGAGGACCAGGTCCATTCCGCCGAACTCTCCGATACGGTGCGCGCCCTCAAGCATCTGTCGGACGAACAGCGCGAAGCCCTGATCCTTGTGGGCGCGGGCGGCTTCTCCTATGAGGATGCCGCCGCGATCTGCAAATGCGCCGTGGGCACGGTCAAGAGCCGTGTTGCCCGCGCGCGCAAGACCTTGATAGAGATTTTGGACGGTGGCGACACGCTGGGCGATGCGTCGCGGCCCGCCGGGGGAGATGCCGCTCGTGAGATCATGGCGCAGCTGGATCAGCTCAGCCCTGGCAGGGCCGAGGCGCTGGGCAAAAAGCGCCCCAAATAACGCCGCGGCAGGCAGCGCGAACGGCATCGACACCTTGAATCCCGAACCGGGCTGGACCCTGCGCCAGCGCCTTCAGGTGGTCATCACCCTGGCGCTGCTGCCGGTGGTGATGGTGTCCATCTTCCAGGGCGTGGCGCGGGCGCGCATGGACATCGCCAACGTCCATGACCGGCTGGTGCAGTCCGCCCGCACGGTGGCGACCAGCGATGAAAACCTGCTGGCCTCGGCCGAGCAGGTGTTGCGCGCCGTCGGTTCGCTGTCGGAAGTGCGTGGAATGCAGGGCGATTGCGACGGCGTGCTGGCCGATACGCTGATCGGGGTGCGTTATTTCTCCAACCTCACCCGCATGGACGCCCAGGGCAATATCGTCTGCTCGGCCATGGCCCTGGCCCGCGGCATCAATGTCGCCGACTACGAGATCTTCCAGCGGGCCCGCAAGACCAACGCCATGGCGGTGTCGCAGGAGATCACCAGCCGCGTTACCGGCCAGAAGGTGATCGGCGCCATGCTGGCGGTGCACCGGGAGGATGGGGTGTTCGACGGCACGGTCGGCATCGCGCTGGATGTGCACTGGATCGAATACATGCTGCGCGCCTCCAACCTGCCCGAAGGGGCGGTGGTGGCGGTCTATGACAGCGCCGGCAAGGTGATCGCCACCAATCATGGCGATGTCGCGCGCGCCATCGCCGCCAATATCGGTCAGGCGCCGGGACAGAATGAAACCGCGGGTGTGCGGGATTCGCGCGGCGACAGCTGGCGCTACGGCAATGCCGCGCTGTACGGCAACACCATCTTCGTGGCCTTCGCGATGGGCGAAAGCCGCCTGTTCGGCCCCACCTATCTGCATGTTGGCCTGGATTTCATGCTGCCGGCGCTGATGATCGGTTTCGCCTGGTTCGCCATCTGGCTGGCCACCGACCGGCAGGTGACGCAGTGGATCAACTATCTGCGCCGCATCGCCGCCGCCTATCGCGGCGGTCACTATGCCATCCGGCCCGAACTGGTGGCGGCGCCGGCGGAATTCCGGCTGCTGGGCGACGCCATGAGCGAGATGGCGGCGGGCATCCAGGACCGCGACCGCCGCCTGCGTGAAAATGTGGAAATGAAGACCACGCTGATCAAGGAGATTCACCATCGGGTGAAGAACAATCTCCAGATCGTGATGAGCCTGCTGTCGATCCAGGCCAACCAGGTCAAGGATCCGGGCGCCCGCGAGGCGCTGCTCCAGGCCCAGACCCGCATCAACGCCCTGGCGCTGGTCCACCGCATCCTCAACGAACTGGAGGATCAGTCCACCCTGGACATCCAGCAGTTGCTGTCGGAGCTGTCGCACCAGATCGCGGGCGGCATGAGCAACGACAGGGTGCGGATCGAGGTGGATGTGCCCAGCCGGGTGGTGTCGGGCAGCATGGCGGTGGCGCTGGCCCTGTTCACGGTGGAAGTGCTGACCAACATTTTCAAGCACGCCTTTCCGGGCGACCGGGAAGGCGTGATCCGGGTGACGATGGAATCCCTGCCGGGCGGCAAGCTGCGGCTGGCCATCGCCGATGACGGGGCGGGCTTTGCCATGGACAGCCAGAACCGCAGCGTGGGCAGCCGCCTGATCAAGACTTTCGGGTTGCAGCTGGGCGGCGTGTCCGGCGTCCATTCCGAACCGGGACGGGGAACGGTGGTGGATCTGGTGTTTCCTGATCCCGATCTGAAGGAAAACGCGCCTCAAGTTTAGGCGCGTTATCATGGCGCGTCATTATGCTGTCGCCAACCACGGTGGGCCGTCCAGGGCTTGGATCATCCAATAAACACTCACCATGGGCGGGCCCCCGGCCGCGTAGCGGCCGAGGGTAAAGACCCGCCCATCCAGGACAACAAGCGCCGGCATTCGTGGCTCTGGATGGCCGGCTCGGAGGCCGGCCATGGTGAGGTAGGGAGATTGGCGCTTGAATTCCCCCGCCTGGCCCAATTTGCCGCACTGTCATGCGTTTTGGGCTGTTTTCCTTAAGCCCCGGATGGTTATGTTCCGCCCGGAAATCATCACCAGAGCAGGGCCATGGCGGACAGTTTCGACGCGATCGTGATCGGGGGCGGCCCCGGCGGCTACAATGCGGCGATCCGGCTGGGCCAGCTGGGCCTGACCAGCGCCTGCATCGACAAGCGCGGCACCTTCGGCGGCACCTGCCTGAATGTGGGCTGCATCCCCTCCAAGGCGCTGCTCCATGCCTCCGAGCGTTTTCACGAGGCCAGGGAGGATTTCGCCAAGCTGGGGATCAAGGTCAAGGTCGAGCTCGACCTGCCCGCCATGATGGCGCAGAAGACCAAGGTGGTCGGCGAACTGACCAAGGGCGTCGAATTCCTGCTCAAGAAGGCCAAGAGCGAAGCCATTGTGGGCGAGGCCAGGATCACCAGCCCCGGCAAGGTCTCGGTCAAGCTGGCCGACGGCAAGACCCGCGAACTGAGCGCCAGGAACATCATCATCGCCACCGGCTCGGATGTCGCGCCGCTGCCGGGCGTGACCATCGACGAAAAGCAGATCGTGTCGTCCACCGGCGCGCTGTCGCTGACAGAAGTCCCCAAGCGGCTGCTGGTGGTGGGCGCGGGCGTGATCGGCCTGGAGCTGGGCTCGGTCTATCGCCGCCTGGGCGCGGAGGTGACGGTGGTGGAATTTCTCGACCGCATCACCCCGGGCATCGACGGCGAGGTGGGCAAGGCGTTCCAGCGCATCC
>CALDFO010000353.1 GCA_937942205.1 uncultured Alphaproteobacteria bacterium | reverse complement strand
GATCGCCCGCGCCCTTCTCTCCGTCTCCGACAAGACCGGCCTGCTGGATTTCGCCAAGGGCCTAGCCGCGCACGGCGTGATGCTGATTTCCACCGGCGGCACCGCCAAGGCGCTGCGCGAGGCCGGACTGGCGGTGGCCGATGTGTCGGAGATCACCAACTTCCCGGAGATGATGGACGGCCGGGTCAAGACCCTGCATCCCAATGTGCATGGCGGCCTGTTGGCCCTGCGCGACAAGCCCGATCATGCCGCCAGCATGACCGAACACGGCATCGCCGGCATCGACCTGCTGGTGTGCAATCTCTATCCCTTCGAGGCCACGGTGGCGCGCGGCGCCGATTTCGACACCACCATCGAGAATATCGACATCGGCGGCCCGGCCATGACCCGCAGCGCCGCCAAGAACCATCCCTTCGTGACCGTGGTGGTGGATGTGGAAGACTATCAGGCCGTGCTGGACGAGATGGCGGCCAACCAGGGCGGCACCACTCTGGGTCTGCGCCGCACCCTGGCCCAGCGCGCCTTCGCCCGCACCGCCGCCTATGACGCCGCCGTGTCCAACTGGTTCGCGGGCCAGTTGGAGCAGGACGGCGAAACCGCCCCGCCCCGCCGCCGCGCCTTTGGCGGCCAGCTGCGCCAGAGTCTGCGCTATGGCGAAAACCCGCACCAGCAGGCGGCCTTTTATGTGGACGGCTCCAGCCGCCCCGGCGTCGCCAGCGCGGCGCAGCTTCAGGGCAAGGAACTGAGCTTCAACAACATCAACGACACCGACGCCGCCTATGAGCTGGTGGCGGAATTCGATCCCAAGGATGGTGCGGCCTGCGCCATCATCAAGCACGCCAATCCCTGCGGCGTGGCGCTGGGCAAGACGCTGAAAGACGCCTATCTGGCGGCGCTGGCCTGCGACAGCACCTCGGCCTTTGGCGGCGTGCTGGCCTTCAACCAGACCCTGGACGGCGCCACGGCGGAAGAGATCAGCAAGATCTTCACCGAGGTGATCATCGCCCCGGACGCCGACGCCGACGCCCGCAAAATCCTGTCGGCCAAGAAGAACCTGCGCCTGCTGACGGCGGGCGGCCTGCCCGATCCGCTGGCCCCCACCCTGACCTATCGCTCGGTGGCGGGCGGCTTCCTGGTGCAGACCCGCGACAATGGCCGCGTTGCCCGCGCCGAACTCAAGGTGGTGACGAAACGCCAGCCGACGGAGCAGGAAATCCGGGACATGCTGCTGGCCTTCACCATCGGCAAGCATGTGAAGTCCAACGCCATCATCTATGTGAAGGACGGTTCCACCGCCGGAATCGGCGCGGGCCAGATGAGCCGGGTGGATTCGGCCCGCATCGCCGCCCTCAAGGCGCAGGACGCGGCCCGGATCGCCGGCTGGGACCAGCCGCGCACGGTGGGTTCGGCGGCGGCCTCGGAAGCCTTCTTCCCCTTCCCCGACGGCCTGCTGGTGGTGGCCGAAGCGGGCGCCACGGCGGTGATCCAGCCCGGCGGCTCGGTCAAGGATGCCGAGGTCATCGCGGCGGCCGACGAAGCGGGACTGGCGATGGTGTTCACCGGGATGCGGCACTTCCGGCATTAAACGGCATTTGGCGCGCGACTTGCGCGCCGTCAGTGACGCCTTGGCAATTTATCGAAAACCTCGTGCTCGCCCACGCCCCAGATGCGCGTGCGCGGCAGCCAGCCGTCCACACCGCCCATGCCCGTGACCTCGCAGAATTTCGGGGCGCAGGCTTTCAGGTTCGCCACCGCGCCGGGATCGGCCAGCGCCACCACCTTGCGCGCCTCGGGCGTGTCATAGAGCGGCACACGGCCCTTGCCCGTCACCAGCACCGTGCGCCGGTCGCTGAGCATGGCATGGTTCATCCAGCCGGTGGTGCCATCCATCGCCCGCACCCGCCGCCAGGTGTCGAACTGGGCGATCACCGCGAAGGGATAACCCTTGTGCCGGTACTCCCACAGCACCCGATGGGCATAGGTCGGCCCCTCGCGCATGTTGGCCTTTTCCGTGCGCTGGCTGACATAGCGCAGAACCTTGGGGGTGCCCGGCTTGGCGGGCTGGGCCAGAGTGGAGCCCGAAACCAGAGCCCCCGAAACCAGGGCCAAAGTCAGCAGCGTGGCGGCAATCCGGGTCATGCGGCGGTCTTGTGAGGCCTTGCGGTTGACGATTCGCCAGATGTAGCAGCACCGCCCGCCGCCGTCACCGTGTCCGTCTGGGCCGGCACGACCCAACCATTTCCAGGCGCGAGGAGTTTTGTGGCCTGGGCAGGAGCGCGAAGCGACGTGTACACAAGGTACACGAGCGAACGCGCGACGAACCCAGGACGCAAAAGAACCGCGCCTTACTTCAGCGTGGCGTCAAACAACTCGACTTCTTTTTCAAACGCCCGCTCGGCCTGCAGTTCGTTGTAGACGCCGCGTCCCGGAACGGTCCAACCATGCTGGGCGCCCTTATAGACCTCGCTCTGGAACGCGCCGCGCCAGTCGCGCAGCGCCGCTTCCAGCCGGTCGATCCAGGCTTGCGGCATCAGGCTGTCCTTGTCGGCATGGCCGAAATACAGCCGCGCCGTGATCCGGGGCAGCAACAGGTGCGGGCTGTCCGGCCCGTCGATCGCCAGCCAGCCGCCATGGAACGAGGCCACGGCGGCCACCTTGTCCGGCACCGCGGCGGCGATGCGCAGGCCGATCTGGCCGGTGAAGCAATGGCCCACCACGCCCACCTTGCCGGGCTTCACCCCCGGCTGGTTCAGCAGGAAATCGACATAGGCGGCGCCATCGCTGGCCTGCTGGGGCGGCGGCAGGACCGCGAACAGTTGCTGGATGACGCGGTTCTGCTCATCCTCATCCTCGGGCTGGAAGCCGTCCGGGGCGTTGCGCGCATAACGGAAGAAACAGTTGGGCAGCAGCACCGCGAAGCCCTTTTCCGCCAGCCGCCGGGCCATGGCGATATTGGCGGGCCGGATGCCCCACACATCGGTCAGGAACAGCACGCCGGGATAATCCCCTTCGCCGGGGCGGAACAGGAAAGCCTGGGTGGTGGTGCCCGCAACGGGAATCTCAAGCGCCTGTTCGATCATGTCCTGCTCTCATAGGTGACGGTGTTCCAGTAACGCGCCTGATGGCTTCCGGTGCGTACAAATCCCCGGGCGCGCAGCTGCCGCCCGATCATCCAGTTGAAATAGCCATGGGCGACAAGAACCGCCAGGCCGCGTTCGCGCGCCCGCGCCGCCAGCAGGTCGGCCGCCCGCCCGGCCCGATCGCGCGCGCCGCGGGGATTTTCGATGCGGGGATGAAAACCGACATGCCACAGGATGCGCGACACCACCGCCCATTTGGGCACGCTCATGGCCAGCAGTGGAATGCGGGGCGACGCCAGCGGCGCTTCCACGAACAGCGGATCGGCCTCCAGCGCCGCATGGGGCGCCAGGGCGGCGGCGCTCTGGTGACTGCGCGGCCGGCCCGAGGTGAAGATGCTGTCCAGCTCCTTCACCAGCTCGCGCAATTCCTGCGGCGGCAGGCTGGCCGGGTCCAGCCCGGCTTCCTCATAGGCATCGATATAGTCGGAAAAACCCGCATGGGAGGTGCGCGGCGACAGAGCGATCGCGGGCTGTCCATGCCGCACCAGAACGATGCGGTCCGGTTTCACAAGGGATGACGCATCGCCGGGCAAGTCGAGTCCTTCACGCTTCGCAAGCTGTGTTTTAACGGCCTGCCGCCGCATCCCAAAATCCTTGACTGCCTATGGTTCGTGCCCAGCGAAAAGGCCGTGCGCTTAGAAACTAGGCAAGCTCCTGTTGCATTGCAACAACGACCCCGCAAATCACGCAAACAGGCCTCTAAAACCGCCCGAAAAGCCGATCCGTGCTGTTGATTGCATCGCACCACGGGCGAACTCTCGAAGCGACCGGGACACACCCGCGACTTCGATGCTCGCAAGAGCGTCTCACGACGAGAGGACACGATGAAGACGATCAGCAAGATGATTTTGGGGGCCGCGTGCCTGACCGGCCTGATGGGCATGACGGGCGCCGCCCTGGCGCAGGGTGCCGATTGGGAATTGAGCGGGTATGCCGCCGTCACCAGCGACTACAAATTCCGCGGCATCAGCCAGGGCGATCGCGATCCGTCTCCACAGGGTTCGCTGAACCTCACCGGCCCGGACGGCTGGTACATCGGCACCTGGCTGTCCTCGGTGAATTTCACCGGCCCCGGCGGCACCAATCCCTATCTGGAAATGGACATTTATGGCGGCAAGCATTTCGACCTGGGCGGTTTCGCCGATCTGAATGTGCAGGCCTATTACTATTCCTACCCGGCGGCCGACCTGCCCGCGGGCGCGCCCGACCTGTCCTACTTCGAAGGCATCGCCCAGCTGTCCAAGACCTTCGATGCCCTGACCGTGACCGCCACCTGGGCCTATTCGCCCGAACTGACGGCGGGCGGCGGCACCGGCAATTATCTGGGCGGCAACGCCACCTATGTCATCAACGACTGGCTGAGCCTGTCGGGCAATGTCGGCCATCAATGGGCCCAGAACGCCAAATATGCCGGCTCGCGCGACTATACCCACTACGACATCGGCGCCAGCCTGTCCTATATGGGCTTCGTGCTGGACGGCCGCTGGAATTCCACCGACCTGAACGCGGCGCAATGCGGCGCCTTCTACATGGCCACGGTGGACGCCTGCAAAGGCTCCTTCGTCGCCAGCCTGACCTACAATTTCAAGCTGCTGCCGTAACCGCAGCGGCCTGAAACCGCAAACGACAAAGCCCGCGCGGCCTGCCGCGCGGGCTTTTCCTTTGTCTTATGTCTGCTAGGCTGCGGCCATGACCTGGCTCTATCTCGCGGGCGCGATCATCGCCGAAGTGATCGCAACGTCTTTCCTCAAACAGTCCGAGGGCTTCACCCAGACCTGGCCGTCGCTGATCTGCACCCTCGGCTACGGCACCGCCTTCTGGCTGCTGTCGCTGACGCTGAAGACCATGCCCACCGGTATGGCCTATGCCGCCTGGTCCGGCCTGGGCACGGTCCTGATCGTGCTGGTGGCCTGGTTGTGGCAGGGCCAGAAGCTGGACGCCCCCGCCCTGGCCGGTATCGGGCTGATCGTGGCGGGCGTGGTCGTGATGAACCTGTTCTCGCGGGCGATGACCCACTAGGCGGGGCTCACGCCTCCAGCACCCGGCGCAGCTGCTGCATGTCGAACGGCTTGGTCAGGTGGCTGACATCGCCGCCCATGGGCTTGCCCTCCTGCTCGTTGGTGGAATAGCCGCTGGCGATGATGATTTTGAGGTGCGGCCGGAAGCGCAACGCCTCCTCGACCAGCTGGCGGCCGTTCATGCCGGGCAGCCCCAGATCGGTGAGCAGGATTCCGATCGCCTCGTCCTTTTGCAGGATCACCAGCGCCTCATGGGCGTCGCCCGCCTCGGCGCAGGTGAAACCGAGCTGCTCCACCATGTCCACCGTGGTCATGCGGATCAGCGCCACATCCTCCACCACCAGCACCTTTCCGGCGGGACGGTCCTGCGCCGCCACCGGCGCGGGGGACACCGCGGCCGGCGGGACATCCGGGGCGATGGGCGGCCGCGCGGTGCCGGCGAAGACCGCGCGCAGCTTCCGCGCCAGTTCATCCTTGCGATAGGGCTTGGACAGCAGCAGCGCGTCATCGTCCAGCTTGCCGTTATGCACGATGGAGTTCTGGGTGTAGCCGGAGGTGTAGAGGATATGGATGCCCGGATGCATCGCCTGCGCCAGGCGGGTGAATTCGCGGGTGGGAAGTTCGCCCGGCATCACCACATCGGTGAAGATCAGGTCCGGCTTTTCGGTCTTGAGGATTTCCAGCGCGCTTTCGGCATGGTCGGCGCGGCTGACCTGATAACCCAGGTCGGTCAGCATATCGACCACGGCGGCGCGCACGCCCTCGTCATCCTCCACCACCAGGACGCGCTCGGTGCCGCCTTCCACCGGCGACGCGCCCGTCTGGTGCAGCGTATCGGTCTGGCGGCGGGTGCGGGGCAGATACAGCTTGATGGCGGTGCCGTGGCCCACTTCCGAATAGATCTTGATATGGCCGCCGGTCTGCTTGACGAAGCCATAGGCCTGGGCGAGGCCCAGGCCGGTGCCCTTGCCTTCCGGCTTGGTGGTGAAGAAAGGTTCGAAAACCCGCGCCATCACCTCGGGCGGCATACCGGTGCCGGTGTCGGACACCGCCAGCATCACATACTGCCCCGGCGTCACCTCCGCATGGGCGGCGGCATAGGCGTCGTCGAGATAGGCGTTGGCCACTTCCAGCGTCAGCTTGCCGCCGTCCGGCATGGCGTCACGGGCATTGATCGCCAGATTGAGCACCGTGTTCTCGACCTGGGTGGGGTCCACCAGCGTGTTCCACAGCCCGCCCGCCACCACCGTCTCCACCTCGATATTCTCGCCCAGGGTGCGGCGGATCATGTCGGACATGTCGCGGATGATGCGCCCCATGTCGAGCGAGCGGGGCGACAAGGGCTGGCGGCGGGCAAAGGCCAGCAACTGCGCCGTCAGGCGCGAGCCGCGCACCACCGCGCCGATGGCGTTCTGCAGCCGCTCGCGCAAACGGCCCTCGGCCGGGACCGCGCCGGATACCGCCAGGTCGAGATTGGCGCTGATGATCTGGAGCAAATTGTTGAAATCATGCGCCACGCCGCCGGTCAGATGGCCGATGGCCTCCATCTTCTGCGACTGGCGGGCCATGCTTTCGGCTTTGAGGCGGGCGGTATTGTCCTCCACCCCGATCAGGAAGCCGCCGGTGGTGACCGGCGCCTTGTAGATGTCCAGCTCGCGCCCCGCCCAGCTGACCCGTGCCCCATCCTGCGCCTCGCGGCCCGGCGGCACGAATATTCCGGCGTTCAGGCTGCGGTTGGATTCCAGTTCCTGCAGCGCCAGCAGGCTTGTCTGGCGCGGCCGCGCCAATTCCTCGGGCAGGTCGAGCAGGGTGAAGAAATTGGCGTTGAGATCGGAAGAGCACACGTCTGAACTCCAGTCACTAGCTTATCTCGTAT
>CALDFO010000352.1 GCA_937942205.1 uncultured Alphaproteobacteria bacterium | reverse complement strand
GGCATTCCCGAACTGCGCGCCGCCATCGCCGCCAAGTTCAAGCGCGAGAACAATCTGGACTACAAGCCGTCCCAGACCTTCGTCGCGCCGGGCGGCAAGACCGTCCTGTTCAACGCCCTGATGGCGACGGTCAATCCCGGCGACGAGGTGATCGTGCCCGCGCCCTATTGGGTCAGCTATCCCGACATCGTGCAGCTGGGCGGCGGCAAGCCTGTCATCATCGCGTGCAGCCTGGAAGACGGCTTCCGCCTGACGCCCGAGGCGCTGGAAAAGGCGATCACGCCCAAGACCAAGTGGCTGATCTTCAACCAGCCCTCCAACCCCACCGGCGCCTGCTATACGCGCGAGCAGCTCAAGGGCCTGACCGATGTGTTGATGAAGCATCCCCATGTCTGGGTGCTGACCGACGACATGTACGAGCATCTGGTCTATGGCGGCTTCCAGTTCACCACCATCCTGGAAGTGGAGCCGGGCCTGTACGACCGCACCCTGACCATGAATGGCGTCTCCAAGGCCTATGCCATGACCGGCTGGCGCATCGGCTATTGCGCCGGGCCGGAAGACCTGATCAAGGCGATGGCCAAGCTTCAGTCGCAGAGCGCCACCAACGCCACCTCCATCAGCCAGTGGGCGGCGGTGGAGGCCCTGAACGGAACCCAGGATTTCATTCCGGCGTTCCAGCAGGTGTTCGAGGAACGCCGCGACTTGGTGGTGTCGATGCTGAACCAGGCGGCGGGCATCGAATGTCCCCGCCCGGAAGGGGCCTTTTATGTCTATCCCTCGATCCGCAAGCTGATCGGCAAGAAGACGCCCAAGGGCAAGTTGATCGACAGCGACGAGGCCTTCGCGACTGCGCTGCTGGAGGATACCGGCGTGGCGGTGGTGCATGGCGCGGCCTTCGGCCTGTCGCCCTTCTTCCGCATCTCCTACGCCACCTCCAACACGGCGCTGGAAGAGGCGTGCAAGCGCATTCAGTCTTTCTGCGCCAGCCTGACGTAATCCAGCCTGACGTAATCCAGTCTGGCGTAATCCAGCCTGGCGTAAATCAGACCAGCCGTTCGGTCTGGCCGTCCACGGCCATCAGATAGGCTTCATAGGACAGGTCGGGGTGAAGCTGCGCCAGCTTCGCCCGGACCTGTTCCATGACGTTTTTGTGCTGGATGGTTTCGGCTTCGCCAGCGCCCTGGAACTCTTCACCGAACGCCACCTTGTAGGCGCCGCAGTCGCGGTGATCGACCACGATCAGCTTGCGGATGTTGTGAAGCTGCTTGGCGATGCCGACATGGTCCCAGAAGGCGGCGTTGGAGGAGGGGAATTTGGGCGATACCCCAGCCAGCGCCGCGCCCGCCAGGCTGACCTGGTCGTAATCGCGGAACAGCTGGCGGGTATGGAAGAAGCGCACCGTATCGTCCACCAGCCGGTAGTCGATGCAGGTGATCGCCAAGGCCGTGACATCCTTGGCCAGCGCCGGGATGGACAGCAGGCTCGCGCCCGCCGCGCCCAGAGTCAGGCCCAGCAGGCCGCGCCGCGTCGGATGAAAATCGCACATACAGATTCCCCCAGGATGATTCTTCCGCAAGGTGGCACGGCCGGGATTAATGGGGGGCAAACGCCATAGGGAAAAATCAAATGAAAACAAAAGGGCCGGCGCTGCGGCCAGGAGAGGCGCGCGCCGGCCCAGTCTAACCACGCTCAAGGGGGAGGAGAGCGGGGCAACTGCCGCCTCCTGGGGGGAGAAGAGGCGACACTACAGAGATAGTGCCGCCCCGTGCGCTTTCAAGACGGTCGGCGGCACGGTCTCCACTGCGACCACCGCCTCGACCGCCACTTCGACCGCCACCGGGGCCAACCAGGCCCTACGGGTCTCAGTACTGCCAGTCCTTGGAGGATTTCACCGCGAAGTCGCGGAATGCCGCCACGCGCTTGGACTGGCGCAGCGCATCGGCATAGACCAGATGCACGTCGAAACCGGGGGCGGCCACTTCGGGCAACACCCGCTCCAGCTTGGGATGCTCGGCGGCGACATAGTCGGGCACCACACCGATGCCCAGGCCCGCCTCGGTGGCCTGCAGGATGCCGGTGATGTTGTTGATCCGGATGATCTTGCCTTTGCCGCCCGGCCTGGCGGTTTTCTTATAGGCTTCCAGCAGCCAGTTGATGTCGCGAATCTCGGGCACCGCTGTTTCGCCATAGACGATGATGCTGTGATCGGCGATTTCGTCCAGCGACCGGGGCGCGGGGTGTTCCTTCAGATACGCCTTGGAGGCGTACATATGGTAGTGGACCGTGAACAGCTTGCGCTGGATCAGGTCGGCCTGCACCGGGGCGCGCATACGGATGGCCAGATCGGCCTCGCGCTGCGCCAGGTCCAGTTCCTTGTCGTCCAGCACCAGATGCACTTCCACTTCCGGATACTGGGCCAGGAAGTGGCCCAGCCGCGGCAACAGCCAATAGGCGCCGATGCCGTGACTGGCGGTGATCTTCAGCGCGCCGCGCGGGGATTCGTGGACATTCTTGAGCGCCTCCTCCGCCGCGGCCAGCCGTCCCAGCACATCGGTGACGGCGGTGAACAGCAATTCGCCTTCATCGGTCAGGGTCAGGCCGCGCGCATGGCGCTGGAACAGGGGCGTGGAGATTTCCTCCTCCAGCGCGCTGATCTGGCGGCTGACGGCCGACTGGGACAGGCCCAGTGTCTGCCCGGCATGGGTGAAGCTGCCCGCCGAGGCGACCGCGTGGAAGATGCGAAGCTTGTCCCAATCCATGCGTTTCCCCTTGGCCGTTTACGCCTGGGCGCTCAGCGGCAAGTCTCCCGAATGCGACGCCGCCAGGAACCGTTCGGCTTCCAGCGCCGCCATGCAACCCATGCCCGCCGCCGTCACCGCCTGGCGGAACACCTTGTCCTTCACGTCGCCCGCCGCGAACACGCCCGCCACCGAGGTGTGGGTGGAATCCGGCGCGGTCTTGATATAACCGCTCTCGTCCATGTCGAGTTGGCCCTGGAACAGCCCCGTGGCCGGCGAATGGCCGATGGCGATGAACAGGCCGTGCACGTCCAACTGGCGGGTCGAGCCGGTCACCGTGTTGCGCAGCGTCACCCCGGTGACGCCCTTGGGCTCCTCGGTGCCCAGCACCTCCGCGATCTCGGTGTCATAGACCACGTCGATCTTCCGGTTGGCGCTCAGGCGGGCCTGGTTGGTCTTGTCGGCGCGCAACGTGTCGCGGCGATGCACCAGCGTCACCTTGTCGGCGAAGTTGGTCAGGAACAGCGCTTCCTCGGCCGCGGTGTTGCCGCCGCCCACCACCGCGACCGTCTTGCCGCGATAAAAGAAGCCGTCGCAGGTGGCGCAGGCCGAGACGCCGAAGCCCTGGAACTTGTCCTCGCTGGGCAGGCCCAGCCAGTTGGCGCTGGCCCCGGTGGCGATGATCAGCGTGTCGGCGGTGTAGACCGTGCCGCTGTCGCCCAGCAAGGTGAAGGGGCGGCGCGACAGATCCACCTTGGCGATGGTGTCGCTGACGAAGTTGGTGCCCAGGGCGCGGGCCTGTTCCTGCATCTGATCCATCAGCCAGGGCCCCTGAATGGCCTCGGCGAAGCCGGGATAGTTCTCGACCTCGGTGGTGATGGTGAGCTGGCCGCCCGGCTGGATGCCGGAAATCAGCGTCGGCTCCAGCATGGCGCGGGCGGCATAGATGGCGGCGGTGCAGCCGGCCGGGCCGCTGCCCAGGATGATGACTTTGGAATGGGAAGGTTGGGCGGTCATGGCGCTTTGCAGCTTTCGCAGGTCTGGCTATGTCATATCGTTATAGCGCGGCGGAACGTCAAGCCGGGGCAAAAGCCGTGCCGGTGCATAAGCTTAAGTTTTCGCCGTCCTGGCACCCGTTTCCAGCGGGATTTCCGCGATTCGAGAAATATTATTGCGGGCACGCGGAGGGCGGCGTTATATGCGCCCGCCCCTTTTCTTTCAGGACCGGCCGTGGACACTCGCAAGCTGGACGCCATTGATCTGCGCATTCTGTCGGAACTGCAGGCGGACGGCCGCATCACCAATGTCGAACTGTCCCGCCGCGCCAAGATCACCGCGCCGCCCTGCCTGCGCCGCATCCGGGCGCTGGAAAAGGCGGGGTTCATCCAGGGCTATCATGCCGACCTCAACGGCAAGGCGCTGGGCTTCGAGGTGACGGGCTTTGTCTTTGTCGGGCTGGCCAGCCAGAAGGACGCCGACCTCAAGCAGTTCGAGGAAAGCGCGCGCCGCTGGCCGGAAGTGCGCGAATGCCACATGCTGTCGGGTGAAGTGGATTTCATCCTCAAATGCGTGGCCCGCGACCTGTCGGCCTTCCAGACCTTCATCACCGACACGGTGACGGCGGACAAGAATGTCGCCAGCGTGAAAAGCTCGCTGGTCATTCACGCTTCCAAGATCGCGCCGGGTTATCCTATCGACGTCCCGGCGGGCAAAAACTGAAACCAGGGAGACCGGACATGAAATCCATGCATATGCTTCTGGCGGGCGCGGCGCTGCTCGCGTCCTCCGCGCTGGCCGTCGCGGCCGCGATCCCGCCCGCCATTCAGGCGGCGGTGGCCGATGCGGCGCGGCCCGCCGCCGATACCGAGCGCGACGCCAACCGCAAACCGGCCGAAATGCTGGCCTTCGCCGGGGTGCGCCCGGGCATGGTGGTGGTGGACCTGCTGCCGGGCGGCGGCTATTTCACCCGCATCTTCTCCCGCGCGGTGGGCGAGAAGGGCCAAGTCTACGCCTATTTCAGCACCCATAGCGACGCCCGCCTCAAGGAACAGGGCCGCGATCCCGACAACCAGATGGCGGACCTCAAGAAGACTTACAAAAACTTGGGCGTGATCCATGGCCCGCTGGACAAGTTCGTGACGCCGCAGCCGGTGGACCTGGTCTGGACCTCGCTGAACTATCACGACCTGCACAACGCCAATGTCGGGGTCAATGTCGCGGATGTGAACAAGGCGATCTTCGCCTCGCTCAAGCCCGGCGGCGTCTTCGTGGTGGTGGATCATGCCGCCGCCGACAATGCGCCCGCCGACGTCACCTCCAGCCTGCATCGCATCAAGGCCGCCACGGTGAAGCAGGAAGTGGAAGCCGCCGGGTTCAAGCTGGTGGCGGAAGGCCATGACCTGCACTTCCCGGCCGACGACGGCACCAAGCGGGTGTTCGAGAATGACGTTCGCGGCAAGACCAACCAGTTCATGCTCAAATTCCAGAAGCCGCGCCGTTGATGCGGCTTCGGAGGCCGTGACGCGCCGCATCCGTTCCGGGCTTGGCCGCGCCGTGGTGTCCTTGGGCATCGCGGTGGGCGCTGTCTCGAATTCCGGGCTCGCCGCCGCGCAGGAATTGACCCTGCCGGTCGCCCAGGCAGTGACGCGGGAAAAAGCCCGGCTGGTGCTGTTCGACGGGGAAAGCCTGACGCTGGAACGGTTGGGGACACCTTCCGCCGCCGATCCCCGCTTCCAAGTGGCGGTGACGCCGCAGACCCGTTATGTCGGCACCGCGCCGGCGGCGTTCGCGGACATCCAGGCCGGGGACTTTGTCGGCGCGGGCGTAACCGAAGACCGGAGCGGACGCCTGCGCGCGCGCCAGCTTTATCTCTATCCGGAGGTCTTGCGCGGCACCGGCGAAGGCCGTTTCCCCGAGAGCGGGCGCATCATGATCAATGGCGTGGTGTCGGAGGTGAAATTCGCCTCCGACGAAGATCGCGGCCGTGGCACCCTGGCGCTGGCCTATCGCGGTTCGGTGCTGACGCCGCTGGGCCGCGGCCGCACCGTCTGCGAAGGCCGCGCCGCGCCGCCGGCGGTGGCCAGCCCCCTGGAATGCAAGGCCGATGCGGTGGTGCAGGTGAATGCGGACACCGCCGTCACCGTGCTGACGCTGGGCGACCGGAGTCTGCTGGAGCCGGGCGTGGTCGTCACGGTAACCGTCGTGAAGGGGCCGGATGGCCGCGCCGTCACGCCGGGCCTGGTGATCGAGAAAGCCGCCACCGTGGAAAAGCCGCAATCGGCCCCTTAGACTTTCCATTCATCCTGATCGGAGAATCGCATGTCCCGACTTCCGGCCCTGGCCTTGCTTTGCGGTGCGTTGCTTTCGGGCGGCGCGGTCTGGGCGCAGGATTCGGCGCGGCTGGGCAAATGGGGCGTGGACCTGACCTCGCTCGATCCGGCGGTGAAGGCGGGCGATAATTTCTTCCTGCATGTGAATGGCGGCTATCTGAAGACGGCGGAAATCCCGCCCGACCGCTCCAGCATGGGCTCGTTCCAGGAATTGCAGATCCAGAGCGAGCAGCGTCTCAAGTCCATCGTCGACGATCTCGCCAAGCCGGACGCGCAACGGGCTTCCCGCCTGACGGACGAGGCGCGCAAGCTGCGCGACCTGTATGACAGCTTCACCGATACCGCCGCCATCGAGGCGCGGGGGCTGAAGCCGGTCGAGCAGGATTTGCGCTATCTGGCGGGGCTGAAATCCCTGGATGACGTCGCCAGGGCGATGGCCTCGGTCAAGCTGGCCACCATGAGCATCTACAATATCGGCATCGGCATAGACGACAAGAATCCCGACAATTATTCGGTGAATCTGGGCCAATCGGGCCTGGGGATGCCCGATCGCGACTATTACCTGTCGGGCGATGCGGCCATCGCCAAGACCCGCGAGGCGTATCGCACATATCTGTCTGACATGCTGACCCTGGCCGGGCTGCCCGATGCCGCAGCCCGGGCGGACCGCATCCTGGCGCTGGAGACCGAGATCGCCAAGGTGTCCTGGACCCGCGCCGACCGCCGCGACGCCGACAAGATCTACAATCCCATGCCCGCCTCGCAGTTGAAGACGCTGGCGCCGGATTTCCCCTGGGACGCCTTTCTGGGCGAGACTCATATTCCCTTCAAGACCAGCGCCGGTCATGAACGCTATGTGATCGTGGCGGAGAACACCGCCTTCGGTCCGCTGGCCGCCGTCTTCAAGAACACGCCGGTTTCGACCTGGCGCGATTATCTGACGGTGCATTATCTGCGGACATTTTCGGCGTATCTGCCCAAACGGTTCGACGATCTGGTGTTTTCCTTCTACGGCACCCAGCTGTCGGGCCGCACCCAGCAGCTCGACCGCGGCACGCGCGGGGTGCACCTGCTGGACCGCACCATGGGCGAGGCGCTGGGCAAGCTGTATGTCGCCCGCTATTTCCCGCCGGACTCCAAGGCCAAGATGGATGTGCTGGTGGCCAATCTGCTCAAGGCGTTCGAGCAGGATCTGCACACGCTGGACTGGATGGGCCCGGCGACGCGCGAGAAGGCGCTGGAGAAAATCCGCAACTTCACGCCCAAGATCGGTTATCCCAGCAAGTGGCGCGACTATACGGCGCTGGAGATCCGGCGCGGCGATCTGGTCGGCAATGTGCAGCGCGCGGCGGTGTTCGAGTGGAATCGCGACGTGTCACGCATCAACCAGCCGGTGGACCGGCTGGAATGGGGCATGACGCCCAGCACCATCAACGCCTATTACAATCCCTCGCTGAACGAGATCGTCTTCCCGGCGGGCATCCTGCAGGCGCCCTTCTTCGATCCCAAGGCGGACGATGCGGTGAATTACGGCGCCATCGGCGCGGTGATCGGCCATGAGATCAGCCACGGCTTCGACGACCAGGGCAGCAAGTATGACGCCAAGGGCGTCTTCCAGGACTGGTGGACCAAGGAAGACCGCGCCAATTTCGACGCCCGCACCGCGATCCTGGTCCAGCAGTACAATGCTTATGAGCCGCTGCCCGGCCTGCATGTGAACGGCCAGAACACGCTGGGCGAGAATATCGCCGACACCGCGGGCCTGGCCATTGCGCGCAAGGCCTATCACCTGTCGCTGGGGGGCAAGTCCGCGCCGGTGCTGGACGGCTATACCGGCGACCAGCGCCTGTACCTGTCCTTCGGCCAGGTCTGGCGCACCAAGATGCGCGACAGCGCCATCCGCACCCAAACCCTGTCGAACGAGCATACGGTGGCCGAGTTCCGCGTCATCGGGCCGACCCGCAACCAGGACGAATGGTATACCGCCTTCGACGTGCAGCCGGGCCAGAAATACTATCTCGATCCCAAGGACCGCGTGCGGCTGTGGTGATCACTTCGCCGGATAGTGTTTGGCCAGATAATCCACCACCTTGTTGAAATCGGCGTCGCTGACGGC
>CALDFO010000351.1 GCA_937942205.1 uncultured Alphaproteobacteria bacterium | reverse complement strand
CATCGCCATGGCTCCAGCCCAGCCGCAGCAGGTAATTGCGCATGGTCTCGGGCAGGTAGCCCATGTCGCGATAGGCTTCCACCGCCAGCGCGCCGTGGCGCTTGCTGAGTTTGGCGCCGTCGGGGCCGTTGATCAGGGGCAGGTGGCCATAGACCGGCACCGGCCAGCCCATCGCCTCGATGATCTGGAGCTGGCGGGCGGCATTGTTGAGATGATCGGCGCCGCGGATCACATGGGTCACGCCCATGTCCTGGTCGTCCACCACCACCGCCAGCATGTAGGTCGGGGTGCCGTCGGAGCGCAGCAGCACCATGTCGTCCAGCTGGCTGTTCTCGAAGCGCACCTCGCCCAGCACCGCGTCCCGCACGATGGTCTCGCCGTCCTGGCGCGCCTTCAGGCGCACGACAAAGGGCTGGCCGTCCTGCTCCGGGCCGGGGCCGCGGTCGCGCCAGCGGCCGTCATAGCGCATCGGCTTGCCGGCGGCCTTCTGCGCCTCGCGCATGGCGGTCAACTCGTCGGCGGTGGCGTAGCAGCGATAGGCTTTGCCTTGCGCCAGAAGCTGGTCGGCGACCGCGCGGTGACGGGCGGCGCGGGCGAACTGATAGACCACATCGCCGTCCCAGGTCAGGCCCATCCAGGTCATGCCGTTCAGGATGGCGTCCACCGCCTCGGGCGTGGAGCGTTCGCGGTCGGTGTCCTCGATCCGCAGGCGGAAGACGCCGCCGGTATGGCGGGCATAGAGCCAGTTGAACAGGGCGGTGCGCGCGCCGCCGATATGCAGCATCCCTGTGGGCGAGGGCGCGAAGCGCAGGACAGGCTTGGTGTTTTCCGTCATGGTAGGGGGACTTAGAGCAGGGCGGCCGCTTTGGCAATTCGCCGGGTCACGCTTGGGTTCTGGCGTGGCTGGACGGCGGAAAACGACCGCTGGCCCCTATGGCTGCCCGTGGCGCTGGGCGCGGGCAGCGCCCTGTATTTCGCCTTGCCCGCCGAACCGGACAGGATCTGGGGCTGGGCGGCGCTGGGCGCGGGGATGGCGCTGGCCGCCGCCGCGCGGACCTGGCGGCCGGGCCGGGTCGTGCTGGCGCTGCTGGCGGCGCTGCTGCTGGGTTTCGGATTGGTGCGGCTGCGGGCCGAGGCGGTGGCGACGCCGGTGCTGGACCGGCCCATCATCGCCCATGTCACCGGCCGCCTCATCTTCATCGAGGCGCGCCAGCAGGGCGTGCGCTATGTGCTGGATCATGTGCGGTCCGGGGCCTTTGACGATGCCCCGCCGCTGCGGATTCGTATCGCGCAGCGCGCGGGCGGCGCGGACTTGCAGCCCGGCGACTGGGTCAGCCTGTTCGCGCGGCTGGATACGCCGCCGCCGCCGGTGGAGCCGGGCGCGGGCGATTTCGGGCGCAGCCGCTATTTCCAATCCATCGGCGCGGCGGGCTTTGCCTATGGCAGGGCGCGCGGGATCGTGCCCGCGATGGAACCGGACTGGCGCGAGCGGGTGATGCTGGCGGTGGAGGGCCTGCGCGCACGGATGACGCGACGGATTCAGGCCGGGCTGCCGGGCATCATGGGCGCGATCGCCGCCGCGCTGGTCACCGGAACGCGCGGGGGCATCGCCGAGGAGGACGAAGCGGCGCTGCGCGATGCCGGGCTGGCGCATGTGCTGGCGATCTCGGGCCTGCAGATGGCGATGGCGGGCGGCGGTATCTTCTGGCTGCTGCGCGCGGTGCTGGCGGCGATTCCGGCGCTGGTGCTGCGCTATCCGGTGAAGAAATGGGCCGCCGTGGCGGCGCTGGCCGGAACCGCCTTTTATCTGGTGATCAGCGGCGCGGCGCCGTCGGCCAGCCGGGCCTTTGTGATGTTCGGCTTCATGATGCTGGCGGTGCTGGCCGACCGCCCGGCCCTGAACATGCGGGTGCTGGCGCTGGCGGCGGGGGTGCTGCTGATGATGCAGCCCGAGAATGTGGCCGATCCCGGATTCCAGATGTCCTTCGCCGCCGTGGCCGGGCTGGTGACGGTGGCCGAGTGGGAGCGGGAGCGGCGGCATGAACCGCGCGGTTTTGTCTGGCGCTATGTGCGCGGCGTGGCGATGACGGCGCTGATCGGCAGCATCGCCACCTTGCCGTTCTCGCTGTTTCATTTCGAGCGGGCGGCGCATTACGCGGTGCTGGGCAATCTGATCGCCATGCCGCTGGTGGGATTGTGGGTGATGCCGGTGGCGGCGCTGGCGGTGCTGCTGATGCCGTTCGGGCTGGAAGGATGGGCGCTGGCGCTGTTGGGCCAGGGCCTTGAGATGATGGTGGCGATGGGGCGCTGGGTGTCGGGCCTGCCCGGCGCGGTGTCGCTGCTGCCGTCCCTGCCGCTGGGCGCTTTGGTGGCGGTGACGCTGGGCGGGTTGTGGCTGGTGATCTGGCGGGGGCGCAAACGATGGCTGGGGCTGGCGCCGGTGCTGCTGGGAATCGTGCTGGCGATGATGGCGCGGCCCGCCGACATGCTGGTGGGGCGCGATGGCGTCACCGTGGCGGTGCGCGGCGCGGACGGGCTGCTGCATTTTCCCTCTCCGCCGCCCGATCGCTTCACGGCGCGCGCCTGGCTGCGGCGCGATGGCGACGGCCGTGATCTGGAACAGGCAACCGGTATGGCCGAAGCGCGCTGCGATGGGCTGGGCTGTGTGGTGCGCCGGAACGGACTGGTGATCGCGCTGGCGCGGCGGCCTGACGCGTTGGACGAGGATTGCCGCCGCGCCCAGGTGCTGGTCAGCGCCGTCGCGGCGCGCTGCCAGCAAGCGGCGGTGATGATCGATGCCCGCGCCGCGGCGGCGGGGCAGGGTTGGCGGATCTGGCTGACATCGCCGCCGCGCGCCCGAAGTGTGCGGGACTGGCGTGGAGCGCGGCCCTGGGTGGCCGCGCCTAGTAGCGCCGAATGAGACCGACCAACTTTCCCTGCACCTTGACCCGGTCGGCGCCATACAGGCGCGTCTCATAGGCGGGGTTGGCGGCTTCCAGCGCGATGGAGTCGCCCCGGCGGCGCAGTCGTTTCAGGGTGGCTTCCTCGTTATCCACCAGCGCGACCACGATCTCGCCGGTGTTGGCGGTGTCGGATTCCTGAATGATGACGGTATCGCCGTCCAGGATGCCCGCATTGATCATGGAGTCGCCGGTCACTTCCAGCGCGTAATGGCTGCCACGTCCGATCATGCCGCCGGGCACGGGCACATCGGCGGTCTTGTTCTGCAACGCCTCGATCGGGGTACCGGCGGCGATGCGGCCGACCAGCGGCACATGGACCGCGCCTTCGCTTTCGCCGCCCGGACTGCGGCGCGGCGCGGGCGCGCGGGAATCCGCCAGCCGGATATCACCCCGGCCATGCCGCAACCCGGCGGCGCTGCGCTGGGCCTGACTGCGGGTGGTGGCGGGACGCAGCGTCTCGGCCATGTTGTCGGGCAGCTTGAGCACCTCCAGTGCCCGGGCGCGCTTTTCCATGCGGCGCAGGAAGCCGCGCTCCTCCAGGGCGGTGATCAGGCGGTGGATGCCGGACTTGGATTTGAGATCCAGCGCCTCCTTCATTTCGTCGAAGGAGGGCGGAATGCCGGTCTCGCGCACCCGTTCATGGATGAACATCAGCAGTTCATATTGCTTGCGCGTCAGCATTGTTTCCTCCCCATCCGGCGCAGCTCAGTCGGCGCCATCTTCTCCCGTCAAGGACTACGCCATGCGGGGAAAGCCGTCGGTGACGTCTCCCAGCTTGTGCGAACAAAGCCGGTACACGACGAATCGTTCTACTTTAGTTCCCGATACCCGTCAACGTGTTCATGACGGATCGGAGAGGAACCGGCCGGCGGGACCGGCCGTTGTCTGTCGCGGAGGGCGGATCAACCATCCGTTAGTGGAGAGACAAATGAAGTTCAAAGCACTTCTGTTGAGCGCCGTGATTGGCGCCGGCGCTGCCGCGGCCACGACAGCCGTGACGACCACATCGGCGAGCGCGGCGGTGGTCTGCAACCGCGAAGGCGATTGCTGGCGCACGCGCGACCGCTACAACTATCGCCCCGCCTGGGGCCTGCGCGTCTATAATGACAACTGGCGCTGGCGTGACAGCGACCGGCACCGCTACCGCTGGCGCGATGCCCGGCCGGGCCGTGGCTATTACCGTGGCGGTGTGTGGGTCACCTTCTGATCCACACCGGACGAGATGCGAAGCGGCGGTCCCCCGGGGCCGCCGTTTTCGTTTCAGCCGAACAGCTTGTCGGGCGTCACGCCCGCCGCCGCCGCCAGCTTGTCCGCCACGCCCGGTGACAGGCTGCGCGACTTGCCGGTGAGAAAAGACAGGATTTCGGCGACGGGCACGCCCGCCCTGGCCGCCCATTCGCTGGGCCGCAGATGGCGCGTCAGCATGAAGGCGCGAAACGCCGCGCGGCTGGCGGCGATCATCTCTCCCTTCGGCGCGGCGACTTCGCCCATCAGCAGCTTCGGCTTGGCGTAACGCGAGGTGGAGGCCGCCGCCGCGGGACTCCGGCTTTCTTCCCCCGCGCGCACTTGCGCAGGCGGGGGGAGATGTCCGCCTGCGGGCCTGCCCGCTTGGCGGACAGAGGGGGGCAATTCATTAATGGGCGAGCCGCGCATCCCGGCGGAGCGGCGGGGCGGCGATTTGCCGTCCGTCACCGGAAGCCGTTGCCCAGCAGAAGGCGGGTGGCGGCGGCCACATCTTTCTGCCGCATCAGGCTTTCGCCCACCAGCACGCTGGTGACATGCGCCGTGGCCAGCCGCTTGAGATCGGCCAGCGCCGACAGGCCGCTTTCGGCCACCACATGCACATCCTTGGGGATGTGGTGCGCCAGCCGCAGCGTCACGCCCAGGTCGGTCACGAAGGTCTTGAGGTTGCGGTTGTTGACACCCACCAGCGTCGCGCCCAGGTCCAGCGCCCGCTCCAGTTCGGCCTCGTCATGGACTTCCACCAGCGCATCCATCCGCCAGCGCGCCGCTTCGTCCAGCAGGGCCTGGGCCTGGGCGTCGTCCAGCATCGCCATGATGACCAGGATGCAGTCCGCGCCCCAGCCGCGCGCCTCGGCCACCTGATAGGGTTCGATCATGAAGTCCTTGCGCAGCACCGGCAGGCGCACCACGTCCCGCGCGGCGGTGAGATAGTCCGGCGCGCCCTGGAAGGAGGGGGTATCGGTGAGCACCGACAGGCAGGCCGCGCCGCCGTCCTCATAGGCCATCGCCAGGGCGGGGGGATCGAAATCGGCGCGGATCAGGCCCTTGGAGGGGCTGGCCTTCTTGATCTCGGCGATCAGGCCGAATTCGCCATTGTCTTTCTTGGCGTCCAGCGCGGCGCGGAAGCCGCGCACCGGAGCGGCCTCGCGGGCACGGGCCTCGATCTCGGCCTGCGGCAGCCGGGCCTTGGCGGCGGCCACTTCCACCCGCTTGTAGGCGACGATCTTGTCCAGAATGGTGTCAGTCATCGTTCGACGCCTCGATCAACGCCTCCAGCTTGCCCGCGGCCGCACCGCTGTCGAGCGATTGCGCCGCCAGCGCGACGCCGTCTTTTACATCTTTTGCCGCGCCCGCCACCAGCAGCGCCGCGCCCGCATTCAGCAGCACGATGTCGCGGTAGGGGCCGGACGCGCCGTCGAACAGGCGGCGCAGGGCCTCGGCATTGTAGGCCGCGTCGCCGCCCTTGATGTCGGCCAGCCCGGCGCGGGACAGGCCGGCATCCTCCGGCGCGATTTCGCCGTGGGTGATCGCGCCGTCATCCAGCGAGGCGAAAAAGGTGACATCGGTGGTGGTCAGTTCGTCCAGCCCGTCGGCGCCATGCACCACCAGGGCGCGGCGGCTGCCCAGGTCGCGCAGCGCCTCGGCATAGGGCGTCAGCCACTCCCTGCCGAAGATGCCCACAAGCTGGCGGGTGACGCGGGCGGGCGAGGCCAGGGGCCCGAGCAGATTGAAGATGGTGCGCCGCCCGATCTGGCGGCGGGCGGCGGCCACATGGCGCATCGCCGGATGATGCACCTGGGCGAACAGGAAGACGATGCCGGTGCGGGCCAGGACGCGGGCGGCGGCGTCCGGCTCCAGGGTCAGATTCACGCCCATTGCTTCCAGGATGTCGGCGGCGCCGCTCTTGGACGAGGCGGACCGGTTGCCGTGCTTGGCCACCGGCACACCCGCGCCCGCCGCCACGAAGGAGACGGCGGTGGAGATGTTGAGGGTGCCGTGGCCGTCGCCGCCGGTGCCGCACAGGTCGATGGCGCCGTCGGGGGCCGCCCCCGCGCGCATGTGGCGGCGCATGGAGCGCACCGCACCCACCACTTCGTCCACCGTGGGGCGGCGTTCGGCGGTGGCGGTAAGATAGGAGACTATCTCGGCCTCGGCGAGTTCACCGCCGAAGATGCGGTCGAACAGGCGCTCGGTCTGGCCCGCATCCAGCGGCGTCTCCGCCACCGCGGAAAAATCGGTCATGGTCATGCGGGAACTTTGGCGAACTCGCGCGCGATCCGCAGGAAATTGTTCAGCAGCGCATGGCCGTTCTCGGAGGCGATGCTTTCGGGATGGAACTGCACGCCATGCACCGGGTGGGTCTTGTGCATCACGCCCTGGATTACGCCGTCCTCGCTGGTGGCGGTGACCTCCAGCACATCCGGCAGCGAGGGCGGATCGATCGTCAGGGAATGATAGCGGGTGGCCAGGAAATCGTTGTTCAGGCCCCGGAAGACGCTCTTGCCGGTGTGGGAAACGCGCGACAGCTTGCCGTGCATCGGTTCGGGCGCGCGCACGATGTCGCCGCCATAGACCTGGCCGATGGCCTGGTGGCCCAGGCAGACGCCCAGGATGGGCATGGCGCCATCGGCCTGCCGGATGACATCCAGGCAGATGCCCGCCTCGTTGGGGGTGCAGGGACCGGGCGACAGCACGATTCCCTCCGGCTTCAGGGCCAGGGCCTCGGCGGCGCTGATCTCGTCATTGCGGACCACCCGCACCTCGGCCCCCAATTCCCCCAGATAGTGGAAGAGGTTGTAGGTGAAGCTGTCATAGTTATCGATCAGCAGAAGCAAGGATCACCTAAGTTATTGAAACGAAAACACGATAAGCAGGGCCTGCCGGCTGGTTCCCGGCATGGCGCAGTTTCGCCTCTCCGGGGATGAAATGGAAGCTCTCCGGGGACGAAATGAAAGCGATATGGCAATGACGCGTCCGACCTGTTAGGGGAGCGCGGCCTTTTTCGCCCGTTGTTTCACGCACCATCATGCAGCCCGCCGACCTGACCCGCACCCTGTTGCGTTACCGCGATCCCGACCTGCGCCGCGCCCTGTTCGAGATCGGGGTAACCGCCGTGCCGCTGGTCCTGTTGTGGGGCCTGATGTGGCTGTCGCTGGATGTCGGCTATTGGCTGACGCTGCTGCTGGCGCTGCCCACCGCCGCTTTCATGGTGCGCCTGTTCATCATCCAGCATGACTGCGGCCATGGCGCCTTCTTCAGCCATCCGGCGGCCAATGCCTGGCTGGGGCGGGTGCTGGGGGTCTTCACCCTGACGCCCTTCGACTATTGGAAGCGCAACCACGCCATCCATCACGGCACCGCCAGCAATCTGGACCGGCGCGGCATCGGCGATATCGACACCCTGACGGTGGAGGAATATCGCGGCCGCTCCCGGCTGGGCCGCCTGTGGTACCGCTGCTACCGCAGCGCGCCGGTGATGTTCGTGATCGGCCCGGCTTACATGTTTCTCCTCCAGCACCGGCTGCCCCTGCATCAGATGCGTCAGGGCTGGCGGCCCTGGGTCAGCACCATGGCGACCAACCTGGCCATCGCCGCGATGGTGGCCGGGCTGGCCTGGCTGCTGGGGCTCAAGCCTTTCCTGATGGTGCATCTGCCGGTGATGGCGCTGGCCGCCTCGATGGGCGTCTGGCTGTTCTATGTGCAGCATCAGTTCGAGGACGTGCGCTGGGCGCGGGGCGCGGACTGGGGCCATCATGACGCCGCCATGCTGGGCAGCTCCCATTACGATCTGCCGGGGCCACTGCGCTGGCTCAGCGGCAATATCGGCATCCACCATATCCACCACCTCAACAGCCGCATTCCCTATTACCGGCTGCCCAAGGTGCTGAAGGATCATCCCGAACTGAAAGCGGTGGGGCGGGTGACGCTGCGCGACAGCCTGCGCCTGGCGCGGCTGTCGCTGTGGTGCGA
>CALDFO010000350.1 GCA_937942205.1 uncultured Alphaproteobacteria bacterium | reverse complement strand
CGCGCCAGGCCGCCGCCGAGGCCGCCAGCAGCGGTCCCGGCATGGTCGGGCCCGCCACATTGCGAAAAGCGCGGAACTTGCCGATCAGCGTTTCGCAGCCCGCCACCATGCCGGAGCGCAGGCCCGGCAGGCCGGAGCGCTTGGAGAGGGAATGAAAGGTCAGCAGCCGCGCGAAACCGCCACTCTGCCGGTGCCGCACCGTCAAGGCGCAGGCGGGCGGGGCCTCGAACCAGATATCGGCATAGCATTCGTCGGCCAGCACGAGGAAGTCATGGCGGTCGGCCAGCGCGAACAGGCCGCGCCAATAGGCTTCGTCCGCCACCGCGCCTTCGGGATTGGAGGGACTGCAGATATAGACCGCCGCGATGCGGTCCAGCACAGCGGCGGGCAGGCCCGCATAATCGGGCAGGAAGCCATTGTCCTTCAAAGCGGGGACATAGAGCGGCTCGGCCCCCGCCGCCAGGGCGGCGGCGGCATAGCATTGATAGAAAGGGTTGGGCATCGCCACGATGGGCGCGGCCCCGGCCTTGCGGGTGGGGATCAGGGGAAACAGCACGCTGAACAGGCCCTCGCGGGTGCCGTTCAGCGGCAGCACCTGCCGCTCCGCATCCAGCGCGCCGTTCAGGGCGAAGCGCCGGTTCAGCCATTCTCCCGCCGCCTGGCGCCAGTCGTCCGTGCCCTGGATCGGCGGGTAATGGCCGAAGCTGGCGGCGCTCTGGGCCAGCGCGGCGCGCACGAAGTCGGGCACCGCGCCCGACGGATCGCCCACCGCCAGGCTGATCGGGGCCTGTCCGGGCTTTTCCTCGCCCAGCAGGGCGGCCAGCCGGGCAAAGGGGCCGGGCGGCAGGGCGGACATCAGGGTCTGGGACACGGGATTCTCCGGCAGGGGCGGGCAATCTAAAGCCTTCGACGCCCAGCACAAAGATGCAGGATAAAGAAGCGCAAGGATCATGATTTTGCCCGGCTGGCCGTGCATCCTGCCGCCATGCTGCCTTCGCGTTTCGCCCGTCTCGCGGTTTCGCTTTTGCTTCCGGTTCTGGCCGGGGCGCAGGCGCCGCTGCCCGTGCAGGAGACCTGGTCGCAGCAGGACTGGGGTGCGGTCGAGACCGTGGTGGTGACGGCCGAAGGGCGCGGTCCCGCCGTCTGGCGGCTGCGGCGCGGCGGCGGCGAGGTTTGGGTTCTGGGCACGGTGGGGCCGATGCCCGAAGACCTGCAATGGAATCGGGACAGCCTCAAACCCGTCCTGGCGGGCGCGCGCCAACTGCTGCTGCCGCCCGCGCCCGATGTGAATTTCGTGGATGCGGCCTGGTTCTATCTGTGGAACGGCGATCTCTTGCGCCAGCCGCGCGGCCAGACCCTGGAAGCCGCGCTGCCCGAACCGCTGCGCGCCGATTTCGCCGCCGCCCGCGACCTGGCGCGGCAGGACCAGGATCGCTACGCCACGGATACGCCGCTGGTGGCGGCGATGCGGCTGCAGCGCGACCTCACCGATGCGCGCGCGCTGTCGCGGGCCGAACCGCGCCGCACGGTGGAGCGCATGGCCCGCGCCGCGCGCATCCGCGTCACCCGCATGGGCAGCTTCGAGATGATGCCCACCGTGCGCACGGTGCTGGCGCTGCCGCAGGACCGCCAGCGCCCCTGTCTGGCGCAGGCGGTGGCCGATGCGGGGCGCATGGCGCGGCAGGCGCGCCCCGCCGCCGAGGCCTGGGCCGACGGCCATATCGCCGCCGTGAAGGCGCATTATGCCGAAACGCGGCTGCTGGAATGTATCACCGCCGCCTCACAGCAGGCCGCCGCGATCAACGCCCTCAGCGTCAGCCTGATCGTGGGCGGTCTGGACGAGGCGCTCAAGACGCCGGGCAAGAGCGTGGCGGTGATCGGCATCGGCCCCCTGCTGCGGCAGGATGGGGTGCTGGAACAACTCGCGGCGCGCGGCGTGACCATCGACCACCCGGCGGAGTGATAGGAATTCCAGAGCCCATCCTCCCCCTTTGGCGCGCAGCGCCATGAAAGGGGGAGGTGGTTTCAGCGTTCGAGGTGAGCGGAGCGAACCGAGAGCAAGCTGAAACCGGAGGGGGGCATTAAAGAAAGAAAGCTGGATTCCCGCTTTCGCGGGAATGACAATAAAGGAATTCCAGAGACCATCCTCCCCCTTCGGGGCGAAGCCCCAGGAAGGGGGAGGTGGCCGAAGCAACGCGCAGGCGCGGTGCATCGGTGATGCGGCGCGTCAAGCAAAGTTGCGAAGGCCGGAGGGGGTAAATCAAAAAACAGCGAAAGCTGAAACCGGAGGGGGTTCACCAAAGAAAAAAGGGCGGACCGTAAGGCCCGCCCTTTTTTAAAGGACTCAGTTATGCACGGTTTCGCCGTGCAGGTTGATGTCCAGGCCCTCGACCTCGACTTCGGCGGGGACGCGCAGGCCCACGACCAGGTCGATCACTTTCAGGATGATGAAGGTGCCGATGCCGCAATAGACGAACACCGCCGCGACACTGATGATCTGCGGCCCCATCTGGGCGATGTTGCCGTCCATCAGCCAGCCTTTGCCCGCCGGATTGATGGCGCTGCTGGCGAGCAGGCCGGTCAGGATGGCGCCGACCGCGCCGCCCACGCCATGCACGCCCCAGGCGTCCAGGCTGTCGTCATAGCCCAGGGCCCGCTTCAGCCAGACGGCGGCGATGTAGCAGACGATGCCTGCGATCAGGCCGATGACCAGGGCGCCCATCGGGTCCACGAAACCGGCCGCGGGGGTGATGGCGACCAGGCCCGCCACCGCGCCGGAGATCATGCCCAGCACGCTGGGCTTCTTGGTGATGACCCATTCGGCCACCATCCAGGCCAGCGCCGCCGCCGCGGTGGCGATCTGCGTCGCCAGCATGGCCATGGCGGCGTTGAAGCCGGCGGTGACGGCCGACCCGGCATTGAAGCCGAACCAGCCGACCCACAGCAGGCTGGCGCCGATCACACTCAGCACCAGATTGTGGGGCGACATGTTCTCGGTGCCGTAACCGCGGCGCTTGCCCAGCATGATGCAGGCCACCAGGGCGGCGGTACCGGCGTTCAGATGCACCACCGCGCCGCCGGCGAAATCCAGCGCGCCCAGTTCGGCCAGCCAGCCGCCGCCCCAGACCCAGTGGGCGATGGGGGCATAGACCAGCACCAGCCACAGGCCGACGAACCACAGGAAGGCCGAGAATTTCATGCGGTCCGCCACCGCGCCCGCGATCAGAGCGGGGGTGATGATGGCGAAGGTCATCTGGAAGACGATGAACAGCGATTCCGGAATGGTGCCGCTGAGCGAGTCCAGGGTCAGGGGCTTGAGGAAGAGATAGTCCAGGCCGCCGACGAACGAATTCAGGCCGGCGCTGGGGTTGGCTTTGAAGGCCAGGGTATAGCCCACCGCCATCCACAGCACCGACAGCAAAGCGGTGGCGCCGAAGCTCTGGGCCACGGTGGCCAGCACGTTCTTCTTGCGGACCATGCCGCCATAAAACAGCGCCAGGCCCGGAATGGTCATCAACAGCACCAGCGCGGTGGAGGTGAGCATCCAGGCGGTGTCGCCGCTGTCGAGCTTGGGCGCGTCCTGGGCGAAAGCCGCCCCGGCGGTCAGGGCCAGAAGGCCAAGACCGGCCAGCGCCGTTCCGCCCGCTTTCTTCAAACTTTGCATGTTCATGATTTCCGTCCTCTGTTGGACGCCTGGGGCCTGGACCGGCCTACAGCGCGTCGCCATCCGTTTCGCCGGTGCGGATCCGTACGACCTGTTCGAGCGGGGTGACGAAAATCTTTCCGTCGCCGATCTGGCCGGTCTTGGCCTTGGCGGAGATCGCGTCGACCACCGCGTCGAGTCTCTCGCTCTTCACCGCCACTTCGATTTTGAGCTTGGGCAGGAAGCTCACGGCATATTCCGCGCCGCGATAGATTTCGGTGTGCCCCTTCTGCCGCCCGTAGCCTTTGACCTCCGTCACCGTCATGCCCTGAATGCCGAGCGCCGAAAGCTGCTGCCGCACGTCATCGAGCTTGAAGGGTTTGATGATCGCCGTGATAAGCTTCATCTGCCGTCCTTCCGTGGTTATGCCTGGTGCCGGAGGACCCTCCGGCGTTCAGGAATTATCAAGAAGCGGGCCAACTCCTCCGGAACCCGGCAAGACATTGAAAGAAAAATGTTTTTCTGGATTTTTGGCCCGGCGTGACTCCAAAGCGGGCAAGCGGATTTGCCTGCGGAATATGCAGTAGGATGTAACTGCCCGTTTTTCGGGCGACCGGTGTTCAGGGCCCAGTATTCTGGGCGAGGAGAGCGCATGACGCGCGTGGATGTGGTGATCTCGGGCGGCGGCATGGTCGGGCTGCCGCTGGGCTTGGCCCTGGCGCAAGGCGGGCTGACGGTGCTGGTGGTGGATGCCGCCCCGCCCGCCACGGTGCTGGAGCCGCAATTCGACGGGCGCGTCTCGGCCCTGGCCTATGCCAGCGTGCGGATGCTGACCGCCCTGGGCGTGTGGGACGACTTGGCGCCCCATGCCCAGCCCATTCGCGAAATTCTGGTCACCGACGGGCAGCCGGGCAAACCCGCCTCGCCCTTTTCGCTGCATTTCGACGCCCAGGAGGTCGGCGCCGACAGCCTGGGCCATATCGCCGAGAACCGGCATATCCGCGCCGCGCTGTATGCGGCGGTGGCGCGCGCGCCCAATCTGGAATTGCTCGCCCCCGCCAGAGTCAAGGATGTGGCGGTGGAGGCGGGCGCGGCCGTGGTGACGCTGGCCGATGGCAGCCAGGTTTCTGCCGCCCTGGTCATCGCCGCCGACGGCCGCGAAAGCCCGTTGCGCGCGCGCATGGGCATCCCTGTCGTGGACTGGTCCTACCCCCAGACCGGCATCGTCGCGACGGTGGAGCACGACAAGCCGCACCATGGCGTCGCCTATGAGCATTTCCTGCCGTCAGGGCCGTTCGCGATTCTGCCCATGACCGGAAACCGGTCATCGCTGGTCTGGACCGAGGACAAGAAGAAGGCCCCCGCTTTGCTGGCGCTGGACGAAACCGGCTTCCAGGCCGAGCTGGCGCGGCGTTTCGGCGATCATCTGGGCGCGGTCCGCGGCGCCGGGCCGCGCTGGTCCTATCCCCTGTCCTTCCATATCGCGCGCGATTTCGTGCAACCGCGTTTCGCGCTGGCGGGCGACTGCGCCCATGGCATCCATCCCATTGCCGGGCAGGGCTTGAATCTGGGCCTGAAGGACGCCGCCGCCCTGACCGAAGTGCTGCTGGATGCGGCGCGGCTGGGCCGCGATATCGGCGCCCTGGATACCCTGAAGCGCTACGAACGCTGGCGGCGCTTCGACAGCGTCACCCTGGGCGTCTCCACCGATGCGCTGAACCGGCTGTTCTCCAACGACCTCGCGCCGCTGCGCCTCTTGCGCGATCTGGGGCTGGGCGTGGTGGACGCCATCGGCCCGGCCCGCCGTTTCTTCATGCGCCATGCGGGCGGCGATGTGGGCAAGCTGCCGAAATTGATGAAGGGCGAAGCAGCTTAGCACGACTGTCATCCCCGGCGAGCCGCGCAGCGGCGAGGGAAGGGGATCCAGTCTGTCGAAAACCTGTTCTGTGTTGAAAGTCTGGATCCCCTTCCCGCGCGCCGCATCGCAATGCGCCGCGCGCCGGGGATGACAGAGGTGCTAATGAATCGTCCGCTTCCAGCGCTGGCTGGCGCGCTCGCGCGCCGATAGCGGGCTGCGGGGCGCCGCTTCCGGTCCCCGCGCCATCATGGCGGACGGCAGTTCCTCATAGAAGCGCCGCGCCACCACGCCCACCCGGCGGGCGCGCATCTCCTCGGCTTCCTCGCGGCTGGAGAAAGCCTGGGCCTCGAACAGATAATGCGTCGCCGCGCCGACGCGGATTTCCTGCACCGCCTCCACCTGCTCGTCGGCCACATCCAGCGCATGGCGGACATGGGCGTTGGCGTCCTGGACGTCGCGGGCCTGCTGGGCGATCCGGGCGGTGTTGGCCGCATCGAAGCGTTTGAGCACCGGCAGGACATATTTGTAGAAGGCCATGCAGGTCAGCACGAAAGCGCAGGCCCAGTAGACGCTATCCATTTATACCCTCTTTGTTTTCTAACCCCCTCTGTCGCAACTCGGTCCGCTCCGCGGACCCATCGTTGCGACATCTCCCCCTTCCCCGGCTTCGCCGGAAGGGGGAGGCGGTTGAGTTTCCTACTCCCCTCTGTCGCAACTCGGTCCGCTCCGCGGACCCATCGTTGCGACATCTCCCCCTTCCCCGGCTTCGCCGGAAGGGGGAGGCGGTTGATCGCCAAGATCGTGCAGCCCGTGGCCGCGCCTGAGATAGTCGTCGCTCTGCATCTCGGCAAGACGGCTGACCGTGCGCCGGAAGGCTTCGGCATTGGTGCCGGTGGTGAACAAATCGCCCGGCGGGGCGGCGGCGGAGCAGACCAGCTTCACGCCCTCGTCATACAGCGTGTCCACCAGCAGGGTGAAGCGCCGCGCCACATTGTGCATGTTGTCCGTCATCACCGGAATCCGGTCCAGCAGGACGGTGTGGAATTCCTGCGCCAGGGTCAGATAGTCGGCCGCCGCCAGCGGCCGGTCGCACAAGTCTTCAAAATCAAAGCGCGCCACCCCCCGCGCCGCCTGCGGCACCGGCAGGATGCGCCCCAGCACGGGCAGGCCGCAGGGCTTTCCCCGCACCGTATCGGTCAGGCGTCGCCAGGCCGCATCCATGGCGGCGTCGGCCTGCGGCCCCAGCGGGGTGATGTAGATCGGCACTCCCGACAGGCGTTGCAGCCGGTAGTCGGTGGGGCCGTTCAGTTCCAGAACATCTAGCCGCTGTTTGATCTGTTCGATGAAGGGCAGGAAAAGCTGGCGGTTGAGGCCGCCCGCATACAGCCGGTCGGGCGGGGTGTTGGAGGTGGCGACGATGGTGACGCCCAGCCCGAACAACGCCTCGAACAACCGTCCCAGGATCATGGCGTCGGCCACATCCGTCACCTGGAATTCGTCGAAGCACAGCAGCCGCGCCTCGGACGCCAGGGCCTGCGCCACCACGGGAATGGGGTCGGCATGGCCGGCGCGCTGGCGCTCGGCATGGATGCGGGCATGGACATCCATCATGAAGCGGTTGAAATGGGCGCGCCACTTTTTGGCCACCGGCGCGGCCTCGAAGAACAGGTCCATCAGCAGGGTCTTGCCGCGTCCGACATCGCCCCAGATGTAAAGTCCACGGGGCGGCGGCGGCTTGCGGAACAGGGAAAAGCCGCGCCGCTGGCCCAGGCTTCGCGCCAGCGCGTCCAGCCGCGCCATCACCGCGTCCTGGGCGGGATCGCGCTTGAGTTCGCCGCGCGCCACGGCCTGGCGATAGGCGGTCAGCAGCATCAAGGCCCCGCGCTTTCAGGATTTGGGCCCGCCTGCGCCCGGGCCAGCAGCCGCGCCGCGCTGTCGGCGTGCAGCCGTTCCACCATGCGTCCGTTCAGCGCGATCACGCCAGCGTCCGGCTGGGCGGCAAAAGCGTCCAGGATGGCGCGCGCCGCCGCGATCTCCTCCGCGCCGGGCGTGAAAGCGGCGTTGCAGAGCGGAATTTGCGCCGGATGGATCACGGTCTTGCCGTCAAAGCCGAAATCGCGCGCCAGCCGCGCCGCTGCGGCAAAGCCTTCGCTGTCGGCGATATCATTGTGCACGCCGTCCAGCACGGTCAGGCCGTGCGCCCGCGCCGCGATCACGCAGAGCGACATCGCGGCGTGCAGGTTGGCGGCGTCCGGCATGGGCCGCGCCCCCATCTCTTTCAAAAGGTCATTGCTGCCCAGCACCAGTCCCGCCACGCCGCTGGCGGCAATGGCGGCCAGGTTCAGCACCGCGCGCGGGGTTTCGATCATGGCCCAGAGCGGCAAGCCGCCCGCCTGCGCCCGGGCGGCGGCGATGTCGCCGGCGGTGTTCACCTTGGGCAGCAGCACACCCTGCGGCCGCGCCGCCAGAACGGCGGTCAGGTCGTCCGGACCCCAGGGACTGGTCAGGGCATTGATGCGGATCAGAACCGGTTTGGGCGCCAGGGCCGCGACGGCGGCGCAGGCGGCTGTGCGGGCGCCTGCCTTGGCGGCGGGCGCGACCGCGTCTTCCAGGTCCAGGATCATCAGATCGGCCTCCAGCCCGCGCGCCTTTTTCAGGGCGCGCGGGTTGTCGG
>CALDFO010000349.1 GCA_937942205.1 uncultured Alphaproteobacteria bacterium | reverse complement strand
CAAATCGGTCCAGTGGACCGATTTGAGGCCTGAACGCCGCGAGCAAAAGCGAGCGGCCGGGCAGAGAAAAAAGAAAGTTGGATTCCCGCTTTCGCGGGAATGTGACAAGCGGTGTGGAAATGACAAGCCTCTCTGTCATTCCCGGCGAGCAGCGCCGTCAGGCGATGCGAGGGAAGGGAATCCAACTTCTGTCTCTGTGCGAGAAAGAAAAAGTTGGATTCCCGCTTTCGCGGGAATGACAGGCGCCAAAGAACCGCGCCTAGGCTTCGTCTAAATTCGCGCTGCCTGTCAGCAGGTCGGGCTCCGGCGGCTCGTTGGGATCGTAGGGGTCCTCGTCCGGGCCGAGCTGGTCGCTGGGGTTGGGCACGTCGAAGCCGGAGGGCGGCATCGCCTCCAGGAAGCCCGCCGCCTTGAGTTCGTCGGTGCCCGGCAGGTGGCCGACACTTTCCAGCCCGAACTGGACCAGGAAGGCTTCCGTGGTGCCATAGGTGACGGGGCGGCCGGGGGTGCGCTTGCGGCCCCGGATCTTGACCCAGCCGATCTCCATCAGGGCGTCCACCGTGCCCTTGGACATGGCGACACCGCGAATGTCCTCGATCTCGGCCCGGGTGACGGGCTGGTGATAGGCGATGATGGCCAGCGTCTCGATGGCCGCCTTGGACAGGCGCTTCTGTTCCGGCTGCTCCTTGCGCAGCAGAAAGGCCAGGTCCGAGGCGGTGCGGAACTGGTATTTTCCAGCGACACAGCAAAGATTTACGCCGCGTTTTTCATAAACAGCCTCAAGTTCCTTGAGCAGGCCGCGCACATCCGCGCCTTCGGGCAGCGAGGCGCCCAGCGCCTTGGCGTCCAACGGCTCGGCAGCGGCGAACAGCAGTGCCTCGACCATGCGCAAATGCTCGGGGTTGGCAGCCGAAACATGCCCCTCCTCGGCCCCCGATGAGGCCATAGAAGCTTCGGAGGCCATGGAAGCTTGGGCGGCCGCGGGGGCTTCGGGGGCCACGGCTTCCGCCGCCACGGCGTCCATCTGGTCTTCGATCGTCTCAATCATCTTGGCTACGGTGCTCATGTTCAGGCTCCCGCCTCGGGGGCGACCTGGGGATGGTCCGGGGCGCGATGGCTGTCCCGGATGAAAATTTCGGAAAAGGGCGCGGCCTGCTGCAGCTCCAGCTTGCCGTCGCGGGCCATTTCCAGGCAGGCCAGCAGGGTGGACGCCACCGCCGAGCGCCGCCGCGTGCCGCCCTGCCATTCCATCGGCAACAGGCGCGTCAGGGCGCTCCAGTCGGAAATCCGGCCCAGCATCCGTTCCAGCCGCTCGCGGGCTTCCTCGATCTGCAGCACGATGGGCTGGACCGGACGATAGACCCCGCCGCCGACCTTGCGGACCCGCTCGGTGGCATAGGCGGTGAGCAGATCGTAGAGCGTATCCTTGTAGGTGCGGAGCTTGACCACATTCACCGGCTCCGGGTCGCCGCGCCCGAACACGTCGCGGCCCAGCCGCTCGCGCCCCATCAGGCGGGTCGAGGCGGCGCGCATGGCGTCCAGCCGTTGCAGGCGCCAGCGCAGGCGGGTGGCCATCTCGTCGGCCGACGGCTCGCCCTCGCTGGTCTTTTCCTGCGGCAGGATCAGGCGCGATTTCAGATAGGCCAGCCAGGCCGCCATCACCAGATAGTCGGCGGCCAGTTCCAGGTTCAGCTTCTTGGCATTCTCGACGAACTCCAGATACTGCTCGGCCAGCCTGAGGATGGAGATTTTGGCGATATCCACCTTCTGGTTGCGCGCTAGGGTCAGCAGCAGGTCCAGCGGGCCTTCAAAGCCGTCCACATGGATCAGCAGCGCCTCGGTGTCGGCGGCGATGGCGGTGGCTTGGAAGTCGTCGAAATTCTCGGCGGCGGCCTCGCTCATGCGCCCACCTCCAACAGCTGCGCCAGACGGGCCCGGGCGGCAGCGGCGTCGAAGCCGCCCGGCGCGCGCAGATGAGCCAGCGCCCGCGCGCTGCGGGTCAGCGCCGGTCCGTCCAGTTCCTTCACTTCCGACGCCACGTCGCGCATCTCGTCCAGTTCGCCGTTGCAGTGGAGCGCCAGGTCGCAGCCCGCGAAAAGGGCCGCCCTGGCACGCACCGACAGGGGTCCGTCGAGCGCCTTCATGGAAAGGTCGTCCGACATCAAAAGACCGTCAAATCCTATCTCACCGCGTATCACATCCCGAATGACTTTGGGGCTGGTGGTGCAAGGACGCTGTGGATCAATCGACTCATAGACGACATGCGCTGTCATCGCGATGGGGCACTGGTCAAGGCTGCGAAAGGTCACAAAATCGCTGGCCGACAGGGTTTCGGCGGACGCATCCACCCGGGGCAGCGCCAGGTGGCTGTCGGCTCCCGCCCGGCCGTGGCCGGGGATATGCTTCATCACCGGCAGGACACCCCCGTCCAGCAGGCCCTCGATCTGGGCCTTGCCCAGGTCGATGATGGTGGCCGGATCGCGGGCGAAGGCCCGGTCGCCGATGATGTCATGAGCGCCTTCCACCGGCACGTCCAGCACCGGCAGGCAGTCCACATTGATGCCCAGCCCGGCCAGGTCATGGGCGATCAGCCGGGCGTTGAGATAGGTGGCTTCGCGGGCCGCCTCCGGATCGGTCCGGTACAGCGCCCCGAACACCGCCGCCGGGGGCCGGACACCCCAATGGGGCGGCTTGAGCCGGGCCACCCGCCCGCCTTCCTGGTCGATCAGGACGGGGGCGGCAACATCGCCTACCGTGGACCGTAATTCCTCAACCAGTGCACGGACTTGCACCGGATTATTGATGTTTCGCGCGAAGAGGATGAAGCCCCAGGGCCGCGTGTCGCGGAAGAAATCGCGTTCCGCCGCCGACAGGGTGGCGCCGGCACATCCGTAAATCGCCCGCGAGCGCATGAAGCTCCGTTTTCCGGCTGAGGTTTCTATCGGCCCAGGAAGCAGCCGCCGCCATCGGCCTTCAGCCGGTCGCAGAGGGCGGAGGCCACCTCGCGGTCGGCGAACCCGGCGATCCGCAGGCGGTACCAGGTGCCCTTCTCGCCCAGGTCGGCCTGCTGCACATCCGGGCCATAGCCCGACAGCAGGGCGGCATGTTTGCCCTTATAGGCGCGCCAGGCGGCATCGGCCTCGGCCTGGCTCTTGAACGCGCCGATCTGGAGGGCATAGCCGCCGCCGGTCGCGGCCGGTTTGGCGGCGGGCGTGGCCGGGCTGGCCGGGACAAGCTGGCGGGGCGCGCCGGTGGCCGGACCGGTGGAGGCGGCCGGCGCGGGCGTCGCCTGCTGGATCAGCGCGGCCACGGTCTTGGGCGGCGCGGCGGGAGGCGGGACCGGCTTGGCCGCCGCCGGGGCGGGCTTCATCGCCTGCACAGGGGCCTGTACGGGTGTTTGCACAGGCGCCGGTTGCGGAGCCGGAGCCACCGGCTTGGCCGGTGTCGCCGCAGCGGGCGGTTCCGCGACGGGCGCGGGTTTGGGCGCTTCCGCCACCGGCTTGGGCGCGGCGACCGGCTCCTCGGCCATATCGTCCTGCGGCGCGGGCTGTTCGTAGATCTTGAACCCCTGATAGGGAACCGTGCTGCCGCCCGCCTGTTGTGGCGCGACCTTTTCCGGCCCCTGGGCGGCGGCCAGCACCGGCGTCTCGGTCCGGCCGCGCGCCACACCCTGGGTATAGGCCAGCCACACCACGCCCGCGAACATCGCCAGCACCAGCAGCGCCAGCACGATCAGCAGCGGCAGGCGCGAGCCTTCGACGTCGTCGTCTTCCTCGGAGCCGTCGAACACCCGCACTTCGTCGCTGGGTTCGTAGACGCGGCGCTCGTAATTGGCCAAGGCGATAGTTCCCGAATCTTGCCCGCGCAGGTTAGCACCTGCCGCGGTGCGAATCATGAGGCGAATACGCATCTCCTCCGCCCTTCGCCGGCGGGGGAGGACTCTAAAGCTGGATTTCCGTGGAAAAGACGCGGGCATATTCGGCCAGCGCATAGCGGTCTGTCATGCCCGCAATGTAATCGCGCGCCACGGTTCCCGGCACCGCCTTGCCGGCGGCGGCGGCCCAGTCGGGGGGCAAAAGGCCCGGATCGGCGACAAAGGCCTCAAACAGGTCGGTCACAACCGCCTGGGCGCGGGTCATCGAGGTCACCACGCGCGGATGGCGATACATCTTCTGCATCTGGAACGCCTTGAGCGCCTTGAGTCGCGCCAGCAGCGCCGGGGAAAAAGCCGCCATGCCCTGCCCCGCCGCGCGCAAGGCCGCCGCGTCGGGGAAATCGCGCGCCGCCAGATTGGCGCGGGTGGTGGCCAGCACATCCTCCATCAGTTCGCTCATCAGGGTACGGATCATCTCGCCGATGAAGCGCGACAGTTCCAGACCCGGATGACGGGCCAGCACGCCTTTCACATGCGCGCCGACCAGCGGCGCCTCGGCGATCTCGGCGATGGTGAGGATCCCGGCGCGCAGCCCGTCGTCGATGTCATGGCTGACATAGGCGATGTCGTCGGCCAGCGCCGCCAATTGGGCCTCCAACCCCGGCCAACTCGCCAGCTCCAGCGGCCAGCGGGCATCGAAGGACGCGATGGGACCGGGCAATCGCAGGTCCGCCTCCCCCTCCGGCGAAGCCGCAGAGGGGGAGGTGGTTTCAGCGTGCGAGGCGAGCGGAACCGAGCCGAGCGGAAGCTGAAACCGGAGGGGGTCATTCAAAGTGGAGGGGGTCAATAAAGGCCCGTTATGCTTGACCAGTCCTTCCAGCGTCTCCCAGGTCAGGTTGAGGCCGTCGAAATCGGCATAGCGGTGCTCCAGCTTGGTCACCAGCCGCAAGGCATGGGCATTGTGGTCGAAGCCGCCGATGTCGCGGGTGACGGCGTCCAGCGCGGTTTCGCCCGCATGGCCGAAAGGCGTATGGCCCAGGTCATGCGCCAGCGCCACCGTCTCGGCCAGGTCTTCGTCGGCCTGGAGAGTGCGCGCCAGGCTGCGCGCCAGTTGCGCCACTTCCAGCGAATGGGTCAGGCGGGTGCGGTAATAGTCGCCCTCATGCTGCACAAAGACCTGGGTCTTGTGCTTGAGGCGGCGGAAAGCGGTGGAATAGATGATGCGGTCGCGGTCGCGGTTGTAGCAGGAGCGCGTGGCGCTCTCGGTTTCGGGATAAAGGCGGCCCCGGCTGGTCTGGGGCCGCGCCGCATAGGGCGCGTGGGGCCAGGGCGGGCTGACCACCGGGCCCAGCAGCCGCCCGGCGGGCATACGGGCGGGCATATCAGGGGTGTTGGTTTCGGCCATGCTGAGGACTACATAGAGGGAACGCCCCGAAGTACAAGAGTTCCCATGCCCGACATGCCCGCTTCCCCCGCCACCGCGATGCCGGTCACCCTTTCGGACCGCGCCGCCCGGCGCATCGCCGATATCCTGAAAGCCGAGGCCCACCCCAGCGCCTTGCGGGTGGCCGTGACCGGCGGCGGCTGTTCGGGCTTTCAGTACAATTTCGCGCTGGACGACGCCCAGCTCGACGAAGACCTGGTGCTGGAAAAGGACGGCGCCCGGGTGCTGATCGATCCGGTGTCGCTGGATTTCCTGGCCGGGGCGGAAATCGACTTCGCCGACGACCTGATCGGCCAGTCGTTCAAGATCAACAATCCCAACGCCACTGCCTCCTGCGGCTGCGGCACCAGCTTCACCGTCTGAGCCGGATGAAGATCGCCACCTGGAACGTCAACTCGGTGAAGGCGCGGCTGGAGCCCGCCCTGGCCTGGCTGAAACAGGCCCAGCCCGATGTGGTGGCCTTGCAGGAAATCAAGACCGTGGACGAAGGCTTCCCGCGCGAGGCTTTTGAATCGCTGGGCTATGCCTGCGCCGTACACGGACAGAAAAGCTATAACGGCGTCGCCCTGCTGTCGAAATATCCGATGGAGGATGTCACCCCGCGCCTGCCGGGCGGTGACGCCCCTTCCAATGGAATAAGCGATGACCACGCCCGCTATCTGGAAGCGGTGATCAGCGGAAAATCCGGGATCGTGCGCGTCGCCTCGATCTATGCGCCCAACGGCAATCCCTGGCCGGGACCGAAATTCGATTACAAGCTGGCCTGGCTGGAACGGTTGCGCGTGCACGCCAAGAGCCTTCTGGCGTTGGAGGAGCCGGTGGTGCTGATGGGCGATTACAACATCATCCCGCAGGACAAGGACGCCAGGAACCCCAAAGCCTGGCTGAAGGACGCGCTGTTCCAGCCGGAGTCCCAGGCGGCGCTGCGGCGGATCGAAAATCTGGGCTATACCGACGCCTTCCGCGCCCTGCATCCGGAAGGCGGCCATTACAGCTTCTGGGATTATTTCGGCTCCTGGGAACGCGACAACGGCATCCGCATCGACCATCTGCTGCTGTCGCCGCAGGCCACCGACCGGCTGACCGGCAGCGGCATCGACCGCGACGTGCGCGGCGCGGGCGAAAAGCCGTCGGACCATGTGCCGGTCTGGGTGGAGATGACGGTGTGACCGGCATCCGCCATATCCGCGCCGCAATCAGCCGATAGTCCGCCACCCCATGATCCGCGCTCTCGCCGTCAGCATCGCCGCCCTGCTCTGCCTGACCGCGCCGGCCCTTGCCGGCGACAAGCGCGTCTACAAGGTGGACAGTGTGATCGCCACCTGGAAGGGCAACACCCTGTCGGTGCAGGCCAATGGCGCGGTGTCCAGCGGCGGCTGGAAGAATGCCCGGCTACAGATCGTCCGCAAGGATGCTCGCTCGGTGACGCTGGAGTTCGTCGCCTTGCCCCCGCCCGCCGACATGGTGGTGATCCAGTCGCTGGTGCCGGTGACCGCCAGCCTGGAGATCCGCGCCGCGTCCAAGGTGACCTCGGTCAACACCCTGGCCGAAGCCAATGAACTGACCAGCCAGGTTCTGCGCTGATATAGTGATGGGCGTCTCCGCCCTTATTCAGGTAAAGCGCCATGCAAATCGACGTGATCTCCGACACCGTCTGTCCCTGGTGTTTCATCGCCAAGCGCCGCCTGGCGCGGGCGATGGACATGTGGCCCGGCATCGACTTCGACGTCAAGTGGCGGCCTTACCGGCTGGACCCCACGGTTCCGCCCGAGGGCGTGGACCGCAAGGCCTAT
>CALDFO010000348.1 GCA_937942205.1 uncultured Alphaproteobacteria bacterium | reverse complement strand
GCTCTATGTCGGCGACAACAGCAACATGACGGTGCATGTGCTGGACCGCGCCAGCCTGCGCGAACTGGGGCGGCTGGGCCGCAGCGGCATGGCGCCGGGCCAGTTCCACTGGCTGCACCAGCTGGCGGTGGACGGTGGCGGGAATCTCTATACCGGCGAGGTGGATGCCGGAAAACGGACGCAGAAATTCCTGCGCTATGGCGCTTTGGGGTGCCGGGCCGCACAATAGTCTTGCAATTGAGAACCAATCGCAATTATTCTCCGGGCGCATTCAGCCGGAGCAGGCGATGGCCATTCCCCAGCGGCAAGAGCCGGAAAACCGTTACGAATCCAATCTTTGCGCCGGCCATCTGCTGGTCTGGACCTGGCGGAAATTCGTCATCGGCCATGCCGACTGCCCGGTGCTGGTTCGCGAATATGCCCGCTTCGCGGGCGGACGAGCCGACGATCTGCTGATGGCTTTCGGGACCTTCCTGCAGGCGCTGGGCGGCGGCAGCCGCCGCACCCTGGCGGTGGGCCATCCCCATTGTTCCGGCCTGACCCCGGATGAAACGCAAATCCTGCGCCTGATCGCGGCGGCACAGGACGGCGACGCGGCGCTGCTGGCGGCGCATCTGCGCTGGATGGTGAAGGCCGATCATCATGCGGCGGCCGCGGCGGCGGTGGGGGCGCTGGCGGCGCAACTGTCGGACTGCGGCGTGACGCTGCCCGAGGCGCATTATGCGCCGCCCCCCGCCTATGCCCTGCTGGAAGTGGTGCGTTCGGCCTAGAGCGCGCTGACGAAGCGCGCCTGAGTCTTGGCGGCCACTTCTTCCCGTGTCACGCCGGGCGCCAGTTCGACCAGCCTCAGGCCGGTCTTGCCGCGCTCCAGGGTGAAGACGCACAGGTCGCTGACGATCATGTCGATGCAGCGGGCGCCGGTCAGCGGCAGGGCGCAGCGTTTCAGGATCTTGGAGTCGCCCGTCTTGTTGGTGTGCTCCATCACCACGATGACGCGCTTGACGCCCGCCACCAGGTCCATCGCGCCGCCCATGCCCTTGACCATCTTGCCGGGGATCATCCAGTTGG
>CALDFO010000347.1 GCA_937942205.1 uncultured Alphaproteobacteria bacterium | reverse complement strand
GGAAACCGTGGGGCAGGATCTGCGCGCCGCCCGCCTGCGCCGGGGGGACGAGATCGCCCAGGTCAGCCGCGCCCTGAAGATCCGCAAGGACCATCTGGAGGCCCTGGAGGAAGACCGGCTGGAAGACCTGCCGGGCAAGACCTATGCGATCGGCTTCGTGCGCTCCTATGCGCGTCATCTGGGGCTGGACGCCAATGCCTATGTCGAACGCTTCAAGCGTGACATTTCCGGGCGGCCCGAGGAACAGGCGCAAGCCCCGGCCCCCATCCATCAGGACGAGCAGCGCTTTCCCCAGGGCTGGCGGCTGATCGCGGGCGTGGTGGTCCTGCTGCTGGGCTATGGCGCCTGGCACCTGCTGGGATCGCGCAACACCGCCAGCGAGGCGGTGCCGCCCGCGCCGGTTCTGACCACGCCGCGTCCCGCCGCGCCGCCCGCGCCCGCACCCGTTATGGTGCCGCCGGAAAGCGCCACGCCGTCTCCGGCCCTGGATGCCGCAACAACCCCGGAGGCCGCGCTCGCCGGTGAACAGGCCGCGGCGACCCCGCCCCCGGCCGCCGGTCCCACCTCGCCCGCCAGCCGGGCGGCGGCTTCCGCCGCCGCGACGCCGCCCGCCCCGGCCGGCGCGACGGCGGGGCAGGCCGTTCCGGCGGTTCCCGCCGCCGCCACGGCCAGCACGGGCGGCCAGGTCTATGGCGCGCAAAATCACGGCGCGCGGGTGATCCTGCGGGCGCGGGGCGACACCCGCATCACGGTGCGGGCACAGGACGGCACGCTCTATATCAATCGCGATCTCAAGGCGGGCGACGTCTATCAGGTGCCCGACCTGACGGGTCTTTCATTGGCCACCAGCAATGCGGGCGCGGTCGAGATGAATCTCGACGGCATCGCGCTGGGCCGGGCGGGGCAGCAGGACCAGGTTCTGGGCCGCGTCTCGCTCGATCCGCAGTCGCTGATGGACCGGTTCAACCGCTAAGGAAGCAGCCATGAGCATCCGCGCTTATCGCGACATCCACCGCCGTCCATCGCGGCAGATCATGGTCGGCAAGGTGCCGGTCGGCGGCGACGCCCCGATCACGGTCCAGACCATGACCAACACCATCACCGGCGACGCCCGCGCCACCATCGATCAGATCCGCAAGATCGAGGAAGCCGGGGCGGACATCGTACGGGTCTCCTGCCCCGACGAGGACGCGACCAGGGCGATGAAGGCGATCACCACCGCCGTCGGCATTCCGGTGGTGGCCGACATCCATTTCCACTACAAGCGCGCCATCGAGGCGGCCCAGAACGGCGCCGCCTGCCTGCGGATCAATCCCGGCAATATCGGTTCGCCCGCCCGCGTGCGCGAAGTGGTGCAGGCCGCCAAGGATCACGGCTGTTCGATGCGGATCGGCGTCAATGCCGGTTCGCTGGAATCCGACCTGTTGGAAAAGTATGGCGAGCCGTGCCCGGAGGCGATGGTGGAAAGCGCCCTGAACCACGCCCGTATCCTGGATGACCTGGACTTCCGCGAATACAAGATTTCGGTGAAGGCGTCCGATCCCTTCCTGGCGGTGGCCGCCTATCAGGCGCTGTCCGAGGCGATCGACTGCCCCCTGCATGTCGGCATCACCGAGGCGGGCGGCATGATCGCGGGCACCGTCAAGTCGTCCATCGGCATGGGAATGCTGCTGTGGAGCGGCATCGGCGACACCATCCGCGTCTCGCTCTCGGCCGATCCGGTGGAGGAAGTGCGGGTGGGCTTCGACATCCTCAAGACTCTGAATCTGCGCCATCGCGGCGTGAACATCATTTCCTGCCCCTCCTGCGCCCGCCAGGGCTTCAACGTCATCGACACCGTCAAGACCCTGGAAGACCGGCTCAAGCACATCGCCACCCCCATGTCGCTGTCGATCATCGGCTGCGTGGTGAACGGGCCGGGCGAGGCGCGCGAGACCGATATCGGCTTCACCGGCGGCGGCGCGGGCAAGGGCCATGGCCAGGTCTATCTCAACGGCGAGCCCCGTTACCGCATCGAGAATCCCGACCTGGTGGAGCACATCGTCAAGCTGTGCGAGGACAAGGCCGCCGAGATCGAGGCCCAGCGCAACGGCGCCGGAAGCTCCGAGCCGCTGGAAGCCGCGCAGTAGCGATCCCCATTCCCACTGTCATGGCCGGGCTTGACCCGGCCATCCAGTCGGCACACGCCTATACAAAGAAAGATGGATGGCCGGCTGGTGGCCGGCCATGACATGACAAGATGATCCCCGCCGCCAAGCTGGAACGACTGCTGGACCGTTTCTCGGCCATCGAGGCCGAGATGGCCTCGGGCGTGGCCGGGGACGCCTTCGTCAAGCTGTCGCGCGAACATGCCGAACTGGCGCCGGTGATCGAGACGGTACGGGCCTATCGCACCGCCCAGACGGGCTTTGCCGATGCCGAGGCGCTGATCGCCGATCCGGCCACCGACAGCGACATGCGCGCCATGGCCGAGGAGGAGCGCGCCGACCTCAAGCAGCATCTCGAAAAGCTGGATCATGCCCTGCGCATCGCGCTGCTGCCGCGTGACGCCGCCGACGATTCCAGCGCCATCGTGGAAATCCGCGCCGGCACCGGCGGCGACGAGGCCGCCCTGTTCGCGGGCGACCTTTTGGGCATGTACCAGCGCTATTGCGGCCTGCAGGGCTGGAAGACCGAGGTTCTGTCCCTGTCGGAAAGCGACCTGGGCGGTTTCAAGGACGCCACCCTGGAGGTGGAAGGCCGGGGCGTCTATGCCAAGCTGAAATTCGAAAGTGGCGTCCATCGCGTCCAGCGTGTGCCCGCCACCGAGACGCAGGGGCGCATCCACACCTCTGCCGCCACCGTGGCGGTGCTGCCGGAGGCCCAGGATGTGGACATCGTGATCCACGACAAGGACTTGCGGATCGACACCTATCGCGCCCAGGGCGCGGGCGGCCAGCATGTCAACAAGACCGACAGCGCCGTGCGCATCACCCACATTCCCACCGGCACCGTGGTGGCGATGCAGGAGGAGAAATCCCAGCACAAGAACAAGGCCAAGGCGATGACCTTGCTCAAGGCCAAGATCTTCGATGCCGAGCGCCGCCGCGTCGATGCCGAGCGCGCCAGCGAGCGCAAGTCGCTGGTGGGATCGGGCGACCGCAGCGAGCGCATCCGCACCTATAACTTCCCCCAAGGCCGCGTCACCGATCACCGCATCAACCTGACGCTCTACAACCTGTCGCGGATCATCACCGGCGACGAGTTGGGCGAGATCGTCGATGCGCTGGTGGCCCAGGACCAGGCCGACCGCCTGGCCGAATACGAAGCCTCCGAAGCGTGACGTTGCCCCCATGACATTGCCCTCATGACATTGGAAGAGGCGACACGGGCGCTGGCGGCGGCGGGGATTGAAAGCCCCCGCGCCGAGGCCCGGCTGCTGCTGGCGGCGGCGATGGGCGTCTCCCGCGACGCCACCCTGACCGCCGCGCCCACACCGGAACAGGCGGCCCGCTTCGCCGGTTTTGTCGCCCGCCGGGCGGCGCGCGAGCCCTTCGCCTATATCACCGGCCGCAAGGAATTCTGGAGCCTGGAGCTGGAAGTCGGGCCCGGCGTGCTGGTGCCCCGCCCGGATACCGAAACCCTGATCGAACAGGCGCTGAAACGGATGCCCGATCCGGCCGCGCCGCTCAGGATCGCGGATCTGGGCGCCGGCTCGGGCGCCATCCTGCTGGCGGCGCTGGCGGCCTTTCCCCGCGCCACCGGCATCGGCTTTGAATCCGCGCCCGCCGCCCATGCCTGGGCCACGCGCAACGCCGCCCGCCATGCGCCGGGCCGCGCCGAAATCCGGCTGGCCGGCTGGGACACGGCAGAGGAGCGGTTCGACCTGGTCTTTTCCAACCCGCCCTATATCCCGTCCGGTGATATCGCAGACCTTGCGCCCGAAGTGGCGGCGCACGAACCCCGCGCCGCGCTGGACGGCGGCCCCGACGGGCTGGACGCCTACCGGGCGCTGGGGAAGCTGTTGCCTCGCCTGCTGGTTCCCGGCGGTCATGCCCTGCTGGAAATCGGCATGGGCCAGGCCGGGGCCGTGGAACCGCTGTTTCCCGGCCTGGAACTGGTGGAGATCGCGCCCGACCTGGGCGGAGTTCCGCGCGGCCTGATCGTGCGACAGCCATAAGATTTCCTTGGAAAGCCAAGGGGCCTGGGCTAGTTTCCGGTCATCGGGATCGGGGATGGTCCCAGGCGCGGCGCGAAATGCGGACCGCGAGAATGAGCTGGCGACGCGCCCTGGATAACGAAGGGGCGCGGCCGGGCAGGGGACTCAAAGCGAGAAAATCCAGCCTGCGGGTGATGCGTGTGATTGCACGTCCCGCGGCGTTACGAACCTTCGTTACGAACCTACAAGGGAAAAGAGGGGCAACAGTGAAACGCTCTCGCAGAGGCGGCCGCAGGCCGCAGCATGGTGGTGGTGGCGGCAACAGCGGCGGCGGCAATGGCGGCGGCGGCTTCAATCCCAACCGCACCTTCGATTCCAGCGGG
>CALDFO010000346.1 GCA_937942205.1 uncultured Alphaproteobacteria bacterium | reverse complement strand
CGGCGCCGGTTCGCGCTACCAGGCCAAGCGCGAGATCAAGAGCTTCTGGTATCCCACCTGGCTGGCCCAGCCCGCCGCGCTGGTCGAGAATTCCAAGCTGATCGACGCGCCCCCGCACAAGACCCAGCTTTCGGACGTCGTGGCCCAGGCCAAGGATTTCGATCTGGTGGTCGCCCACACCTCGGTGCCCTCCTTCAAGTCGGATGTGAAGGTGATCGAGGCGCTCAAGGCCGCCAATCCCAACCTCAAGGCCGGCCTGATCGGCGCCAAGGTGGCGGTGAACGCGGAAGGCTCGCTGCGCGAGGCCCCGGCGGTCGATTTCGTCGCCCGCAACGAGTTCGACTTCACCATCAAGGACGTCGCCGACGATCAGGACTGGTCGGGCATCAAGGGCATCTCCTACCGCAACCGCCAGGGCGTCATCACCCATAACGACGACCGCCCGATGATCGAGAATATGGACAGCCTGCCTTTCGTCACCCCGGTCTACAAGCGCGACCTGGTGATGGAGAATTACTTCATCGGCTATCTGCGCCACCCCTATATCTCGATCTATACCGGCCGCGGCTGCAAGTCGCGCTGCACCTTCTGCCTGTGGCCCCAGACCGTGGGCGGCCACAACTATCGCACCCGCTCGGTCGGCCATGTGATCGAGGAGATCAAATGGGCGATGAAGGCGTTTCCGCAGACCAAGGAATTCTTCTTCGACGACGACACCTTCACCGACGACCTGCCGCGCGCCGAGGCGATCGCCAAGGAGTTGGGCAAGCTGGGCGTCACCTGGTCGTGCAACGCCAAGGCCAATGTGCCGTATGAATCGCTGAAAAAGCTCAAGGACGGCGGCCTGCGCCTGCTGCTGGTCGGCTATGAATCGGGCAACCAGCAGATCCTGCACAACATCAAGAAGGGCCTGCGCGTCGAGGTGGCCGAGAAGTTCACCCGCGACTGCCACGAATTGGGCATCGGCATCCACGGCACCTTCATCCTGGGCCTGCCGGGCGAGACCCGCGAGACGATCCGCGAGACCATGGAATATGCCAAGCGCATCAATCCGCACACCATCCAGGTGTCGCTGGCCGCGCCCTATCCGGGCACCTTCCTCTACAATCAGGCGACGCAGAACGGCTGGCTGGATGCCGCCAATGCCGAACTGGTGACCGAAGACGGCATCCAGGTGGCGCCGCTGCACTATCCGCACCTCAGCCATGACGAGATCTTCAATTCGCTGGAGAAGTTCTACAAGGAATTCTATTTCCGGCCCGGCAAGATCGGCGCCATCGTCAAGGAGATGGTGACCCAGGAAGGCATGATGAAGCGCCGCCTGCGCGAGGGCGTGGAGTTCTTCCAGTTCCTGCGCGACCGCCAGAACGCGGCCTAAGCCCGATTTGAAACGGCTCATCGTCACGGCGGACGATTTCGGTGCGTCTTCCGAAGTCAATGAAGGTGTCGAACGCGCCCATCGTGACGGCATCCTGTCCGCCGCCAGCCTGATGGTGTCGGGCGAGGCCGCCGCCGATGCGGTGGCCCGCGCCCGCGCCCTGCCGTCGCTGCGGGTGGGCCTGCATCTGGTGCTGGTGGAGGGCCGCCCCGTCCTGCCGCCGCAGGTGGTGCCCGACCTGGTGGATGGCCGCGGTTTTTTCCGCACCGACATGGCCCGCGCCGGGGCGGCGATGTTCTTCCTGCCGCATGTGCGCCGCCAGCTGGCCGCCGAGATCGAGGCCCAGTTCGCCGCCTTCGCCGCCACCGGCCTGGGCCTGGACCATGTCAACGCGCACAAGCATTTCCATCTGCATCCCACCATCGCCGCGCTGATCGTGAAGACCGGCGCCGCCCATCGGGTGCGGGGCGCGCGGGTGCCGCTGGAGCCGCAGGCCGTGCTGGCGCGGATCGAACCCCACCGGCCGTCCGGGGTGGTGGCGTTGACCACCCCCTTTGCCCGCGCCCTGCGGGGCCGATTCCGCCGCGCCGGGATCGCCGCGCCCGATTCGGTGTTCGGCCTGGCCTGGTCCGGGGCGATGACGCCCGACCGGCTGGCGGGGTTGCTGCGGCATCTGCCGGACGGGCTGTCGGAAATCTACATGCACCCCGCCACCGGGCCCTATCCCGGCTCGGCCCCCGGCTACCGCTATGCCGAGGAACTGGCGGCGCTGACCGATCCGCGTATGCCCGGTCTGATTTCGCAGGAGCACATTCGGGTTGGCGGCTTCGGGGACTTTCCGGTACAATGACCCCCGCGCGCGGCTGACGCGTAATTGAGCAAAATCAAAGAGTTGATCGCAGGTCTGCCGGAGGATGGCGGCCCTGAAGTCCCACAACCCAGGACCGTCCCGTGAGCCAGGCCTTCGCCATTCCCCCCGATCTGTCCCGCGATACCGGAACCTGGCCGCAGCCGGGGCCGATCCGTTTCGGCAGCGACGAACACAAGCGGCTGTTCTGCAAGACCCTGCTGGACACCTTCGATCCCTATCGTCCGGCGGTGCTGGACTGGCCCCGGCTGGAGCCGGACGCCGAAAAGCGCATCACCTCGCTGCCGATCTGGGACATCGCGGTGCAGACCGAGAACAAGGCGGGCATGAATGTCTGCACCTATGCCGAGGGCGTGTCCGATCCCCTGCTGCGCAAGGCCATCGAACTGAACGGCTTCGAGGAACGGCGCCACCGCCATGTGCTGGCCAACCTGGTCGAAGCCTATGGCGTCAAGCTGGCGCCCGAGCCGGTGCCGCAGCGGCCCAAGGATCCCGAATGGGCCTTCCTGGTCACCGGCTATAGCGAGTGCATCGACAGCTTCTTCGCCTTCGGCCTGTTCAAGGCGGCCAAGGACACCGGCTATTTCCCGCCGGAACTGGTGCAGACCTTCGATCCGGTGGTGAATGAGGAAGCGCGCCACATCCTGTTCTTCGTCAACTGGATCGCCTGGCACCGCCGCAACATGCCCTGGTGGCGGCGGCCGTATTTCGAACTCAAGGTTCTCGCGGTCTGGCTGTTCCTGATCTATGAGCGCATCGGCATCGCCAAGGATGTCGGTCATGGCGAGCAGGACGCCAATTTCACCGTCAATGGCGCCGAGGCGCTGGGCTCGGACCTGAATGTCGGCGAACTGGTCGCCGTCTGCCTGGCGGAGAACGACCGCCGCCTGGCGCCGTTCGACCCCCGCCTCAAGCGCCCGCGTTTCGTGCCCTTCATGGCGCGTCTCGCCCTGACCGTCATCGGTCCGAAAAAGAAGAAAGCCGCCTGACATGAAAATCGGATCGCAGGAACACCGCGACACCTTCTGCAGCCATTTCATGCGGACCTATACGGAGTTCGATCCCGACACGCTGCCCTGGCCGGAGCTGGACGCCGAGGCGTTGCAGCGCCTCAAATCCGTGCCCTTCTGGGAGGAGGTTTTCTATACCGAGCGCCGCGCCGGGGCGATCGTGGCGGCCTTCAGCAAGACGGTGACCGATCCGGTGCTGCGCGAGGCCATCGAGCTTCAGGGCCTGGAAGAAGCGCGCCACGCCAAGCTGATCCGCGTGATGATCGAGAAATACGGCATCGACGCCGCCGAACGGCCGGTGGAGGACGTCAGCGACAATGTCGAGACGCGCTTCAAGGATTTCGGCTTCGGCGAATGCATGGATTCCTTCCTGGGCTTCGGCGTCTTCAAGATCGCCATGCAGTCGCATTTCCTGCCCAAGGAGATGTTCGCCATCTTCGAGACCCTGATGTACGAGGAAACCCGCCATATCGTCTTTTTCGTCAACTGGATGGCCTATCACCAGGCGCGCAAGGGCTTTCTGTCCCGCGCCATGCTGCCCTTGACCGACTTCCGCTATTACATGCGCGCCCTGGGGCGGCTGATCGGCACCGCCCGGCGCGGCGCCGAACAGAATGACGGCAAGGAATTCTCGGCCACCCAGGCCAGCGTCTTCCTGGACGGCTTCACCTTCCGCCGCTTCCTGGAAGACTGCTATTCCGAGAACCGCCGCCGCATGGATGCGTTCGACGCCGAGCTGCTGCGCCCCAGCTTCCTGCCGCAACTGGCGGAAACCGCGCTGGGCGCGATGCGCCTGTGGAGCTTCCGCGCCAAACCGTTGCCCGCCTGACGCTCCATGAAATGGGGCGTCACACTCGCGCTGCTGGCGGGGCTTGTCGCGGCAGTCTGGCTGGTCTGGGCCATCGGCTTCGACGACGTCTTCGCCGCCGTCGCGCGGGCGGGATTCAGCGGATTGCTGCTGCTCTGCCTGTATGCGCTGCTGGTGTTCGTGCCGCTGGCGCTGTCCTGGGAATGCCTTCTGCCGCGCGGCCAGCGCCGCCCCTTCCGCCACCTGTATGTGGCGCGGCTGGTGCGCGATTCCATCGCCGAGATCTCGCCCTTCTCGCCGGTGGGCGGGATGGTCGCGGCGGCGCGGCTGGTGATCCTCAAGGGCATGAACCCCGGCTATGCCGCGGCCTCGGTCGCCGCCGACGCCACCACCGAGGCGATGGCCCAGGTGGCCTTCCTGGCGCTTGGCCTGGCGGTGGGGCTTTCGGTGTTCCAGGGCATGGACGGCACCGGCACCCTGACGGCATTGATGGTGGGCATGTTGCTGCTGGCGGTGCCGGGCATCACGGGGCTGATCCTGCTGCAGAAGCGCGGTGTCGGTTTTGCCGCCAAAATCGCCGCCCGCTTCTTTCCCCAGGCCGGACGCGGTATCGGTTTCGGTGAGGCCATCCGCGCCATCTATGCTTCGCCCCGGCGGCTGGCGGCCTCGGCCTCGCTGCATCTGCTGGCCTGGATCGGCGCGGGCGGCGGGGCTTTCATCTCCTTCCGCCTGATGGGCGGCGAGATCACCCTGCTGGAAGCCA
>CALDFO010000345.1 GCA_937942205.1 uncultured Alphaproteobacteria bacterium | reverse complement strand
CGCGCCGAACGCCTGGGCGACGAGGCCCGCCGCCGCCGCCAGGAACGCGCCCGCGCCCGCCACGAGGCGCGCGAAAAGGCGGGCCGCGATCTGCCCGCCATCCTGAAGCCGCAGGCCGGGCGTTCCCTGGCCGTCGCCTTCTATACCAACTGGTCGGGACGGGACGATGCCAGTTGGCCGGCGCTGCGCCGCTCGCTGAAACATCTGGATTGGGTCATTCCCAGTTGGCTGTCGCTCACCGGGCCCAAGCTGGATTTCACGGTGACATTGGACAACAAGGCGCTGGCCTATATCCGCCGCCACAAGCCCGGCGTCGCCATCCTGCCCATGATCCAGAATGTGACGGTGGGCAACTGGGACGGACCCGGATTGCAGGCGCTGCTGGCCGACCGGCCCCGGGCCGACGCCCTGCGGGCCAAGATCGTCGCCTTCCTCGCCGCCCACAAGCTGCAGGGCGTGACCATCGACTTCGAGGAGGTGCCGGCCGCCGCGCATCCGGCCCTGGAGGATTTTCTCACCCGCCTGTCGGCGGACTTCGCGCCGCATGGCTGGATCATCACCCAGGCCGCGCCTTTTGACGATGATAGTTGGCCCTACAAGACCTATGCGGGGATCGTCGATTACACCATCCTGATGGCCTACGACCAGGCCGACCCCGACAGCCCCGCCGGCTCCATCGCCGGCCAGAGCTGGTTCGAGGAGAAGCTGGACGCGCGCTTGCGCGAGATTCCCGCCGACAGCGCCATCGTGGCGATCGGCTCCTGGGCCTATGACTGGAGCGGCAAGGGCCCGGCGACGCTGCTGAGTTTCGAGGATGCGATGGCCACGGCGCGCGACAGCGGCGCCCGGGTGCAGTTCGATCCCGCCAGCAACAATCCCCGTTTTTCCTACCGGGAAGCAGGCGGGGCGCGCCACGATGTCTGGTTCCTGGACGGCGTCACCGCCTTCAACCAGATTCATGCCGCCGATCCCTATCGTCCCGCCGGTTATGCGCTGTGGCGGCTGGGCACCGAGGACCCCTCCATCCTGCCGCAAAAGGGCGATGGGGTGATGGGCCGGACCTATGGCGCGCCGGTGCCGGACAATCTCAAGAGCATCGCCATCAATCTGGAGAATGTGGATTTCGACGGCGAAGGCGAAATCCTGCGGGTGGAGGGCGATCCCTCGCCGGGGCGGCGCACCCTGACCATCGAGCCCAAGACCGGCGACATCGTGGACGAGCGCTATGACAGCCTGCCCACCAGCTATGTCATCCGCCGGGTCGGCGCGGTGCCCGGCAAGCTGGCGCTGACCTTCGACGACGGTCCCGACCCGGAATGGACCCCCGCCATTCTCGACATTCTGAAACAGAAGAAGGTGCCCGCCACCTTCTTCATGATCGGGTCCAACATGCAGGCCCATCCCGGCCTGGTGCAGCGGGTGCTGGACGAGGGCCACGAGATCGGCAGCCATACCTTCACCCATCCCAACCTGGCCGAAACCTCGCCCGCCGCGGTGCGGCTGGAACTGAACGCCACCCAGCGGCTGTTCGAGGCCCTGACCGGGCGCTCGATGCGGATGCTGCGTCCGCCCTATCTGGCGGACGCCGAACCCAGCGACGCCGAGGAGATCGTGCCGGTCCAGATCGCGCAGGGGCTGGGCTACACCACCATCGGCACCCATGTGGACACGCTGGACTGGACCATGCCGCCGGTCG
>CALDFO010000344.1 GCA_937942205.1 uncultured Alphaproteobacteria bacterium | reverse complement strand
CACCGCCTTGTCGGACGCCGCGCCGGTCTATCAACGCCCCTATGCGGAGCGTGCGCCGCTGACTGGCGAACCGTCGTTCGATGCGGGCAAGCCCGTCCTGGCCTCGCTGAAAACCATCCTGGCCGCGCCCGACATGGCCTCGCGCCGCTGGATCTGGGAACAGTATGACCACACCGTGATGGCCGACACGGTGCAGGTGCCGGGCGGCGACGCCGCCGTGGTCCGCGTGCACGGCACCAACAAGGCGCTGGCGATCACCACCGACGTGACCCCGCGCTATTGCCGCCCCGACCCCTTCGAGGGCGGCAAGCAGGCGGTGGCCGAAAGCTGGCGCAACCTGACCGCGGTGGGCGCCACGCCGCTGGCCGTCACCGACAATCTGAATTACGGCAACCCGCAGAAACCCGAGATCATGTGGGAAATCGTGGCGGGCATCGACGGCATCGGCGCGGCCTGCCGGGCGCTGGATTATCCGGTGATCGGCGGCAACTGCTCGCTCTACAACGAAACCAACGGCGAAGGCATCCTGCCCACGCCTGCGATTGGGGGCGTCGGCCTGATGCAGGACGTTTCCCGCATGGCCACCATCGCCTTCAAGCGCGAAGGCGATGTGGTGATCGTGATCGGCGAGACCAAGGGTCACCTGGGCCAGTCCATCTATCTGCGCGAGATCGAAGGCCGCGAGGAAGGCGGCGCCCCCAAGGTGGACCTGGGCCTGGAGAAGAAGAACGGCGATTTCGTGCGCAAGCTGATCGAAGCGGGCCGGGTGGATACCTGTCATGACGTCTCCGATGGCGGGCTGCTGGTGGCGCTGGCGGAAATGGCCATGCCGCGTGGCATCGGCGCGTCGGTCGGCGTTGCCGGGCTGCCCCAGGCGATTCCGTTCTGGTTTGGCGAGGATCAGGGCCGCTATGTGATCGCCGCGCCGTTTGCCGAGGCCGAGAAGATCGTGGCCGAGGCGCGCGAAGCCTTCATCACCGTGGCCGAGCTGGGCAAGACCGGCGGCGACCACATCACCCTGGACGACAAGGACAGCGTGCGCGTGGCCGACCTGAAGGCCGGGTTTGAAAACTGGTTCCCCAATTTCATGTCCGGGGAAGAAATCCCCGTGACGAACTGATAAACCTCACCATGGCCGCCCTTAAGGCGGCCATGGTGCGTAAAAGGAAAGAACACGCCATGGGCATGAAGGGCAGTGAAATCGAAGCCTTCATCAAGGCCGCCTTCCTGGATGCCGAGATCGAGATGAAGGATCTGGCGGGCGACGACAATCACTGGGCCGCCACGGTCAGGTCGGCCGCCTTCAAGGGCAAGACCCGCGTGCAGCAGCACCAGATGGTCTATGCCGCGCTTGGGGGCAATATGGGCGGCGTGCTGCACGCCCTGCAACTGACCACCATTCCCAAGGACTAGAACAGGTCGCCCCAGCCCAGCCTGCGGGCACGGCGCGTGGCTTCCCGGTCGCGCGCGGGGACAAACTGCGCCCGCAGGCCCCCGCCGTCGCACAGCTTGAAGGTCAGGCCCGGCTTGGCCGCCAGCGGCGGGGCCAGAATCCGCGCCGCGCGGTGCGTGACCGGCGCGCGCGTCACCGCGACATAGGCATAGCGTTCATCCTCGAACGGCACGTCCGCGCCCTTCACCTGCATATGATCGCGGCTTCGCGGCAGCCGCCGCGAGAAATGGCACCAGTCGTCAGCCTTGTTTTCCTTGTCGCTTCGGCTGATGCCTTCGCACCGGGGCAACGGGCAATCCGCATCATGGGTGCAGGGCGCGGCGACATGCGCGCCATCCGCGATCAGCGCGGCCCGTGCCGCGCGGATGCGGGCAAAGCCCTGCGGCGTGCCCGGCTCCACCAGCACCAGCATGGCCTGCGCCGATCGCCACAAATCTCGCGCCACCGACGCGGCGCGGTCTTCCGGCAGTTCCGCCAGCACATAAGAAGCCACCACCAGATCGGTGCCCGGCGTAGGCGCCGACAGATCGCCCGCCAGGATGTCGGCCCGTGCCAGGGCCGGCGGCCCCCGGTCGGCCAGCCGCCGCGCCAGCGCCCGCAGCGCCGGATTGTGATCCAGCAGCACGATCCAGGTCACGCCCGGCCATTGTTCCAGCGCCATCCAGCTCGCCGTGCCCGGTCCCGCCCCCGCATCCAGCAGACTTTGCGGCGCGAAATCCGGCAGGGCTTCGGCCACCGCCGCGAACACCGCCGCCAAGGCCGCGCCCGTCGCGGGCATTCGCGCGCAGGCATAGGCCAGGGCGTCCGCCTCGGCCGCGATGACCTGGCTGCCGCCGCCGGCGCGATAGCGTTCCGACAGCCGCGCCGCGCGGTCGGCCAATCCCTTGCGCGAGACGCCATCCAGCATCCCGTCCAGGGCGGCGGCGAGCAGGGGCGGCAGGGTCATCGGAAATCCGGTGAAATCAGGCGCTTTCGGGTCGCCTTGACCCGTCATGCGGCGGTGCTTAGATCATAGCCGAGACTTACAGGAAGTTCCCAGATGTCCGATGTCCAGATATCCGATGTTCAGGCCCGCATTGCCGACGATGTGCAGAAGACCGATGTACTGCTCTATATGAAGGGCACACCCACCTTTCCGCAGTGTGGTTTTTCGGCCGTGACGGTGCAGATTCTCAATCATCTGGGCGTGCCGTTCCAGGCGGTGAATGTGCTGGAAGACCCTGATGTGCGCGAGGGTATCAAGGTGTTTTCCAGCTGGCCGACCATTCCCCAGCTGTATGTGAAGGGCGAATTCGTGGGCGGCGCCGACATCGTGCGCGAGATGTTCGAGCAGGAGGAACTGGTGTCCTTCTTCGAGCAGAAGGGCATCGCCCTGACGCCCGCGGCCTGAAAGCCCGCGCTGCAGACATGAAAAAAGCCCGGTGTCGCCACCGGGCTTTTCTTTTGGGATCGCCCGCGCATCGGCGCGAGTGGAATTCCCCCTCGCGCGTCAGCGCGAGTAGAACTCGACGATCAGGTGCGGCTCCATCTGGACGGCATAGGGCACGTCGGCCAGCTTGGGGATGCGCAGCAGCTTGACCGACTTGGCTTCCTGCACTTCCAGGAAGTCGGGCGTGTCGCGCTCGGCGCTGCGCGAGGCTTCCAGCACCAGAGCCATCTCGCGGGCCTTGGGGCTCAACTCGATCACATCCTTGTCGGTCACATGGAACGAGGCGATGGTGACGCGGCGGCCGTTGACCTTCACATGGCCGTGGCTGACCAGCTGGCGGGCGGCGAAGGGCGTGGGCACGAACTTGGCGCGATACACCACGGTATCCAGACGAGTCTC
>CALDFO010000343.1 GCA_937942205.1 uncultured Alphaproteobacteria bacterium | reverse complement strand
AGTTGGATTCCCGCTTTCGCGGGGTGAGCCGGGATTAACCGAAGGTCCAGTGGACCTTCGGTCCCGGCGAACGCCGCAGCGGCGCGCGCTTGCGCGCGTTGCGAGGCCGGGACAGGAAAAAAAGAAGTTGAATTTCCGCTTTCGCGGGAATGACAACGAAACTAGCGCAAAGACGCCTCGATATTGCCGCCGTCCACAGTGACCACCGCCGCCGTGGTCTTGGAGGCCGTCGCCAGATAGACAAAGGCGTCCGCCACGTCTTCCGCCGTCACTTCGCGCTTGAGCAGGTTGCCCGCCATGTAATCGGCTTCCGACAGCCCCCGCGCCTTGGACCGCGCCGCCACCATTTCATCGGTCAGCAGACCGGAGCGGATACGGTCGGCATTGACCGCATTGGCGCGGATGCCGTCCTTGCCGTGATCCAGCGCATACTGCTTGACCAGGAACAGGGTGGCGGCCTTGGGCAGGCCGTAAGGCCCGAAATCCTTGCCCGGATTCACCGCCTGCTTGGAGGTGTTGAACAGCAGGCAGCCATAGGTGCCCTGCGCTTGCATGATGCGGGTCGCCTGTTGCGCCACCGCCTGATGCGCCCAGAAATTCAGCTCAAAGGATTTGCGCAGCGTCTCGTCGTCCACACTGCCGATGGTGCCCTGCCAGGCCGCGCCCGCATTGCTGACCACGATGTCCACCCCGCCAAAGGCGCTCGCCACCGCATCGAAGGCGGCGCGCACGGCGGCCGGATCGGTCACGTCACAGGCGATGCCGATGGCCTTGCCGCCGATCTTCCTGGCCACCGCCTGGGCCGCGTCCAGATCGCGGTCCAGCACGGCGACTTCCGCACCCTGTTTGGCCATTGCGATGGCGGTGGCGGCCCCGATGCCCGAACCGCCGCCGGTGATCACCGCCACCTGGCGCGACAGCGGCTTTTCGTTGGACTTGCCCAGCTTGGCCTGTTCCAGCGACCAGTATTCGACCTCGAACATGTCGAACTCGCTGATGCTGCGGAACTCGCCCATCGCCTCGGCGTCGGTGATGACGGCCACGGCATTCTCGGCGATGTCGGCGGCGATGGCGGCGTCCTTGGCGGTCGCGCCCACCCCGAACATGCCGACGCCCGGCACCAGGATCACGCGCGGCAGCGGATCCAGTTCCTTTTTCTTGACCGGACTCTTGTCGTTGTTGACCTGAAAATAGCGGTGATAGCGTTCGACATAATCGGCGACAGCCTCTTCCACCTGCGCCTTCCAGGCATCCAGCTTGCCCGCCTCCGGCGCGGGCACGATCATCGGCCAGTTCTTGGTGCGGATGGTGTGGTCGGGCGTGACCACGCCGACCTGGGAATAACGCGCCAGGTCCGCGCCATTCACATAATTCAGGATCTGTTCGTTGGTGCGGAAATCCAGGATCTGCCGCTTGGCGGTACCTGCCATCGGGTTCTTCTCGATCGCCACCGCGCCGCGCAGGATGGGCGCGATCTGCGGCACCGTCGCCAGATTGGCGGGCAGCTTGGCCTGCGCCAGCGTCTTGCGCTGTAGTTTCAGCCGTTCCTCGGCCATGGTGACGAATTCGATCATGCGGCTATAGGCCTGTTCGGCCGTGTCGCCCATCGTGAAGATGCCGTGCTGGAGCAGCACCAAGCCTTCGGCCTTGGGATGCTTCTGGAACACCTCGGCCACCGCCTTGGCCAGGGCGAAGCCGGGGATGGTGTAGGGCACATAGGCGACGCGGTCGCCATAGACTTCTTCCACCAGCGCCTTGTTGTCGGGCTGGTCGGTCAGGGCCAGCACGGCGGTGGAATGGACATGGTCGATGAATTTGTGCGGCAGGAAGGCGTGCAGCAGCGTTTCCACCGACGGATTGGGCGCGGTGGAATCCAGCAGGTTGATGCGCTGATAGTTCACCATGTCCTCGTCGGACAGCGTGTCCAGCGCCAGCAGCTTGCGCAGCGGTTCCAGCTTCACCGCCGGCAGGCCCGCCGGTTCGATCACGCCCATGTCCCAGCCGGAACCCTTGATGCAGATCACCGCCACATCCTCGCCCAGCATGTCCTTCATGACGGTCTTGACCGAGGTGTTGCCGCCGCCATGCAGCACCATGCGGGGGTCGCTGCCCAGCAGGCGCGTGGTGTAGGTGCGAACCGCCAGATCGGCGTTCACGCCTTTGGGGGCATAGCGGGCGATCGTGTCCTGCGCTTCGGCGTCAGACCATTTGGATTGCATGATGTTATTCCTCGGGGAAAAGGCCGCGCAGGCCTTCGGGGGTGGCGGCGCAGGTGCCGCGCTCGGTGATCAGGCCGGTGACCAGCCGGGCCGGGGTGACATCGAAACCGGGATTGGCCGCGCCCGAGCCGGGGGCGGCGATCTCCACCACCGTCACCGAACCGTCGGGCAGGCGGCCCGGCATCTTGAGCACTTCATCCTGGCTGCGTTCCTCGATGGGAATGTCCGCGCCGTCGGCGATGGTCCAGTCGATGGTGGAACTGGGCAGCGCCACATAGAACGGCACGCCATTGTCCTTCGCCGCCAGCGCCTTGAGATAGGTGCCGATCTTGTTGGCGACATCGCCATTGGCGGTGACGCGGTCGGTGCCCACGATCACCATGTCCACCTGGCCGTGCTGCATGTAATGGCCGCCGGCATTGTCGGCCAGGATGGTATGGGCCACGCCGTGGCTGCCCAGTTCAAAAGCGGTCAGCGAGGCGCCCTGGTTGCGCGGCCGCGTCTCGTCCACCCAGACATGCAGGTCGATGCCCGCGTCATGGGCCAGATAGATGGGGGCCAGCGCGGTGCCGTAATCCACCGTCGCCAGCCAGCCGGCATTGCAGTGGGTGAGGATGTTCAGCTTGCGCTTTTTCCGCGCCGCCAGATCGCGGATGATCGCAAGGCCGTTTTTTCCGATCGCCTGGCTCATCGCCACATCCTCGTCGGCGATCAGGGCGGCTTCCTTCCAGGCCAGGGCGGCGCGCTTGTCGCGCGGCTGGTTGAGCAGCGCGCCGCGCATCCGCCACAACGCCCATTTCAGGTTGATGGCGGTGGGGCGGGTATGGGCCAACATCTCCACCATCTTCTGGATGGCGTCGTCGGAGGCGTCGCCCCGCACCGCCAGCGCCAGGCCATAGGCGCCCACCGCCCCGATCAGCGGCGCGCCGCGCGTCTGCATGGAGGTGATGGCATGGGCGGCCTGCTCCGCCGTGCGGATGGTCAAGGTGACGAATTCGTGCGGCAGCCTGGTCTGGTCGATGATGCCGAACGCATCCTGGCCGATCGGCCAGATGGAACGGTAATGGGTGCCGTTGATCTTCATGGCGAAAAGACCTTCATGCTTGCCGCGGAACCTGCCCCGTTCACGGGGCGGCCGGAACGGTCGCCTTCATGGACGGGCGCTCGCAAAAGCCCGCATACCAGGCCGCTAATCTGGGGCGGGAACTCTTCCAATCAAGATCGGGCAGGCGGAATTCGACATAGCCGATGGCGCAGGCCAGTGAAACCTCGCCGATGGTGACGGCTTGCGACAGGGTGGTGCGCTCGGCCGCATCCAGGCCCGACAGGATGGTGTCGATCTGGCGCTTGCGGGTGGCCTCCGGCGGAACCGGCTCGCGCCCCAGCATGACATAGGCCACCGCCGCCTCGGCAATGCCGTCGCCCAGCGCCTGCAGCACCAGCGCCTTCCACTTGCCCTTGGCTTCGGCGAACAGGGTGGGACGGGGAAAAAATGTCCCGCCGCCCTTGTGATCCAGATATTCGCAGATCACCGGGGAATCGAACAGCACCGAACCGTCGTCCAGCACCAGGGCCGGAATCTTGCCCAGCGGATTGACCCGGCGGAAGGCGTCATCCTGCACCGGCAGGGTGCGGATCACCTCCAGCGTCAGGCCCAGTTCATGGGCGATCACCTTGGCCTTGCGGCCGAACGGCGAGGCGGTGTTGGAGTAGAGTTTCAAACTTTTTCTCCGACGCGATGCGGGCGCATCGCTACTTTATTCCTGTCGCGATGCGGACGCATCGCTCAGTGCCCCTCGAACGCGACCAGCGCCGAGACCGGCTTGCCCAGGGCGCGCAGCTTGTCGGCGCCGCCCAGTTCGGGCAGGTCGATCACAAAGGAGCAGCCGATCACGGTCGCGCCCGCCCGCTCCAGCAGGGTGATGCCGGCAAAGGCGGTGCCGCCGGTGGCGATCAGATCGTCCACCAGCAGAACCCTTTCGCCCTTTTGCAGGGCGTCGGCATGAATCTCCACCCGGTCGGTGCCGTATTCGAGCTGATAGTCCTCGCCGATCACGGTGTGGGGCAGCTTGCCTTTCTTGCGTATGGGCACGAAGCCGACACCCAATTGATGCGCCACCGCCCCGCCCAGGATGAAGCCGCGCGCTTCCAGCCCGGCCACCTTGTCGATCTTCTGGCCGCACCAGGGCTGCACCAGCGCGTCCACCGCGGCGCGGAAGGCGCGCGGATGACCCAGCAGGGTGGTGATGTCGCGGAACATGATGCCCGGCTTGGGATAGTCGGGAATGGTGCGGATGGCGCTCTTGAAGTCCATGGACCTGCCTTATGGCCTCACCCTTCGACGGGCTCAGGGTGAGGGTGTGAGTTCAAAATCCTCATGCCGAGCCTGTCGCAGCATGAGGGGCGGCGTCATTTTCTCAAAACTCTCCCGGCCACCGCATCCAGCTTGGCGGCCAGGGCCGGATCGCGCTTGTCGGGCGCGGTGATCATGGCGAAATCCAGCACCGTTTCCGGCCGGTCGGGACAGGTGGAGGGCTGGCGCTCCGGCCCCAGCTTGGGCGCCACCGCCATGATCAGCCGCCGCGCATTCTCGGCATTGCGCTTCATCACCTGGATCACCGCCTCCACCGTCACATGCTCGTGATCGTCGTGCCAGCAGTCATAGTCGGTGACCATCGAGACGATGGCATAGGGCAGCTCGGCCTCGCGGGCCAGCTTGGCCTCGGGCATGGCGGTCATGCCGATCACGCTGCAATCCCAGGCGCGATAGAGGAAGCTTTCGGCGCGGGTGGAGAATTGCGGCCCTTCCATGCACAGATAGGTGCCGCCTTCGCTGTGGTCGATCTTCTGCTCGCGGGCGGCCAGGGTCAGGGCGCCCGACAGTCTGGGGCAGACCGGATGGGCCATCGGCACATGGGCGACGAAACCGGGGCCGAAGAAACTCTTCTCGCGGGCGAAGGTGCGGTCGATGAACTGGTCGGCCATGACAAAGGTGCCGGGCGGCAGTTCCTCGCGCAGCGATCCGCAGGCCGAGACGGAAATCACATCGGTGACGCCGATGCGCTTGAGGGCGTCGATATTGGCCCGGTAGTTGATCGAACTGGGCGTCTGGACATGGCCGCGGCCATGGCGCGGCAGGAACACCAGGTCCACCCCGGCGAAGCGGCCGGTCAGAAGCTGATCGGACGGGTCGCCCCACGGGCTTTTCACCGTCTGCCAGGTGGGATTTTCCAGGCCGGGGATTTCATAAACCCCTGATCCGCCGATGATTCCAAGAACGGTTTTGGCCATGAAAAAGAGCGCTTCCTTGAGGAAAGCGCCCTTTTAACATTTATGGCCTGCTGGGCAATCCCAGCATTATGACAGGTCTAGTGGGCGTCCTTCCAGACTTTGCGATACGCCGCGAACAGCACGCCCGCGAACGCCACCAGGAAGATGATGACGCCAAAGCCCATGCGCTTGCGGTCTTCCATCTTGGGCTCGGCGGCCCATGCCAGGAAGGTGGTCACGTCATGGGCCTGCTGCTCGATGGTGGCCTTGGTGCCGTCGGAATAAGTCACGCCGTTGTTGGCGAGCGGCGGCGGCATCCCGATGGTCCAGCCGTCGAAATAGGGATTGTAATACTTGCCGTCGGCCACCTTGAAACCCGCCGGCGCCTTTTCATGGAAACCGGTCAGCAGCGAATAGAGGTACTGCGGGCCGCCCATGCGCGCCTTGACGATCAGCGACAGGTCGGGCGGCAGGGCGCCCGAATTGCTGGCGCGGGCCGCATTCTCGTTGGCGTAGGGGGCCGGGAAATGGTCCGACAGGACCGCCGGACGCATCAGGGGCTCGCCCTTATCGTCGGTGGTCTCGCCCATATCGTTGGGCTCGGCATGGACCTTCACCGCCGCCGCCAGGGCGCGGCCCTGGGCTTCGGTGAATTCCGGACCGCCCGGCTGGGTCAGGTTGCGGAACGCCACCAGGTTCAGGCTGTGACAGGCGGCGCAGACTTCCTTGTAGACCTGAAAGCCCCGCTGCAGGGCGCCGCGGTCATAGGTGCCGAACGGGCCTTCAAAGGAGAACTCCTCGGCCTTGGGAGGATGGCGCTTGGTGCTCCCCTCCGCGGCAACGGCTGCGGTGGAGAGGGCCAGGGCCGCGGCGATGCCGAGAACCAGGGAACGGGACACCCGGGGGGGGACAGGCGAAAGTGGGGTCAGACGCATGTTCGTTCTCACTCGGCAGGCGCGGCTTTATCGCCGAGCACGGATTGGGCGATGGAGGCCGGCAGCTTCTTGGGGGTCTCGATAAGACCCACGATCGGCATGATCAGCCAGAAATAGGCGAAGTAGTAGAGCGTGGCGATGCGCGCCACCCAGACCAGCGGGACGCCGGCGACTTCCGCGTCCACCGCCTGGTGGCCGCAATAGCCCAGCACCACGCAGACCACCACGAAAGCCCAGAAGAACTGCTTCATCAGCGGGCGGAAGCGGCAGGAGCGCACGCGGCTGGTGTCCAGCCAGGGGATGAACACCAGGGTGACGATGGCGGCGCCCATCACGATCACGCCCAGCAGCTTCTGCGGCACCGACCGCAGCATGGCGTAGAAGGGCAGCAGGTACCATTCCGGCACGATGTCCGGCGGGGTGACCAGCGGGTTGGCCGGGATGTAGTTGTCCGGGTTGCCGAAGAAGTCGGGCGAGAAGAACACGAAACCCGCGAACAGGATCACGAACAGGATCAGGTAGAAGGCGTCCTTCACCGTGTAATACGGATGGAACGGCACCGTGTCCTGCGGGCTCTTCACGTCGATGCCCAGCGGGTTGTTGTTGCCCGGCACGTGCAGCGCCCAGATGTGCAGGCCCACCACCGCCGCGATGATGAACGGCAGGAGGTAGTGCAGCGAGAAGAAGCGGTTCAGCGTCGCCTCGCCCACCGCGAAATCGCCCCACAGCCAGATGGCGATGTCGTGGCCGACCACCGGGATCGAGCTGAACAGGTTGGTGATGACGGTGGCGCCCCAGAAGGACATCTGGCCCCAGGGCAGCACATAGCCGAAGAAGGCGGTCATCATCATCAGCAGATAAATCAGCACGCCGATGATCCAGATCAACTCGCGCGGGGCCTTGTAGGAGCCGTAATAAAGGCCGCGGAACATATGGATATAGACGGCCAGGAAGAACATGGACGCGCCGTTGGCGTGCACATAGCGGATCAGCCAGCCGTAATTGACGTCGCGCATGATGGCTTCGACGCTGTTGAAGGCCAGATCGGCGCTGGCGACATAATGCATCGCCAGCACGATGCCGGTGACGATCTGCACCCCCAGGCAGAAGGTCAGGATGCCGCCGAAGGTGTACCAGATGTTCAGGTTCCGCGGCGTGGGGAAGCTCGACATGGTGTCGTGCATCAGGCGCGGCAGCGGCAGGCGCTGGTCGAGCCATTTCTCGATGCCGGAGGTGGGATTGTAGGTCGAAGGGCCAGACATTGTTGTTCTCCTCAACCGACCTTGATGCGGGTGTCAGTCAGAAACGAATAGGGCGGCACGGCGAGATTCTCCGGCGCGGGGCCTTTGCGGATGCGGCCGGAGATGTCGTAGTCCGAGCCGTGGCAGTGGCACAGCCAGCCGCCATACTGGCCTTCGGGAATCTGCGGCGTGGAGACCGAGGGGGTGCAGCCCAGATGGGTGCAGACGCCCACCAGCACCAGCCATTCCGGCTTCACGGTGCGCTCGGCGTCGGTGGCCGGGGTGGCGTCGGGCTTGGCCCGGTTGCGGGCCAGCGGGTCCGGCAGGGACTTCACATCCACATCCTTGGCGGCGGCGATCTCGGCCGGGGTGCGGCGGCGCACGAACAGCGGCTGGCCGCGCCACTTGTAGATGATCTGCTGGCCGGGCTGGACCGAGCCGATGTCGATCTCGCTCGAGGCCAGCGCCAGGGCGGCGGCGCTGGGATTCATCTGGTCGACCAGGGGCCAGGCCACGGCCGCGGCGGCCACGCCGCCGATCGCGCCCGACGCCACGTAGAGGAAATCGCGTCGCGTGCCCGCGTCACTGTGAGATGCTGCCACTGGGATCACCCTTCGGAAAGAACTGCTCGAAAGCCTTGGATAGAAAGCCGAACTACTGCCACAAACAAGCATGAAAGGGGTATGACGCGGTGACGCGCTTGGGCGTCCCAGATCCCCCCGGCAGGCTTGTTCGTTGGGCCGGTAAAATAGAGAGTCGGTTTTCAAGGGTCTTGCGGCACGATGACGCAGAAAATGCCTTTTCCGCCCGTGCCTTGGACATTGCCTGGGGGCAATTGCGGATTACCGGTGGGAGGTTCGGGTGCGCCTGGCCCTGTTTGAGCCCGATATCCCCCAGAATGCGGGCAGCCTGATCCGGCTGGGCGTCTGCCTGGGCGTGGGGGTGGACATCATCGAGCCCTGCGGCTTTCTGCTCACCGATCGGGGGCTGAAGCGGGCGGGGATGGACTATCTCAAAAACGCCGACTTTCGCCGCCACGTTTCCTGGGACCGCTTCCAGGATCATCTGCGGCGGGAACCGCAGGGCCGGCTGGTGCTTCTTACTACCAGGAGTAGTCAGTCCTATGCCGATTTCCGTTTCCAGCCGGAAGACACCCTGATGGTGGGCCGGGAAAGCGCCGGGGTGCCGACTCATGTCCATGCCGCCGCCGACGCCCGGCTGGTGATCCCCATGCTGCCGGGCCGGCGGTCCTTGAACGTGGCCCAGGCCGCGGCAATGGTGCTGGGCGAAGCACTCAGGCAGACTGTCTGGCAAGCCACTATCCGGCCGGGCGCCGCGCCCGCCTGACCATCCAGGAGATTTCGCGTGTTCGACGTGTTCAATGAGAGCTGGCTCCTGGCGCTTGGCCAGGTGCTGATGATCGACGTCATCCTGGCCGGCGACAATGCGGTGGTGATCGGCCTGGCGGCCACCCGCGTGCCCGCCGAGATGCGCAAGAAAGTCATCCTGCTGGGCCTGGCCGCGGCGGTGGTGCTGCGCATCGCGCTGTCGCTGGTGGCGGTTCAGCTTCTGGCCATCATCGGCCTGCTGCTGGCGGGCGGCATCCTGCTGCTGTGGGTGTGCTGGCGCATGTGGCGGGACCTGTCCGACCAGGGCAAGGCCGAGATCGCGCCGCAGATCGCGGCGGGCGCCTCGGCCAAGAAGGCGATCCTGCAAATCCTGATCGCCGACCTGTCCATGTCGCTGGACAATGTGCTGGCGGTGGCGGGCGCGGCGCGTCATCACATGGACGTGCTGGTGATCGGCCTGTTGCTGTCCGTCGCGCTGATGGGCGCGGCGGCGACCTATATCGCCAGGCTGCTCGAGAAGTATCGCTGGATTTCCTATATCGGCCTGGCGATCGTGGTCTATGTCGCCCTCAAGATGATCTATGACGGCGGCCAGGAGGTCTGGGGAGCGGTTCATTAGCTTACCCCCATCCGTCACAGCTCGGGTTTGCTCCGCAAACACCTCGCTGCGCCGTTCGGTACGCTGTCGCTACCGA
>CALDFO010000342.1 GCA_937942205.1 uncultured Alphaproteobacteria bacterium | reverse complement strand
GATCAGCCGCAGGGTCACGCCGCCGTCTTCCCGTTCCGGAAGGTCGGCGGCCGCGACATGCTGAAAATGCGGCGGCGTTTCCTCGTCCGCCTGGGGCAGGCCCACCCAGCTCTGGATGCCGTGCATCCGGTGGCCGGCGGCGCGCACCGCATCGCCGGTACGCTCGGAATGGGCGATGCCGCGGCCCGCCGTCATCCAGTTGACGTCGCCCGGCATGATTTCCTGCACCGTGCCCAGGGTGTCGCGGTGCATCTGCGCGCCTTCGAACAGATAGGTGATGGTCGCCAGTCCGATATGGGGATGCGGCCGCACATCGATGCCCTTGCCGGGCTTGAACGCCACCGGCCCGAAATAGTCGAGAAAGACGAAGGGGCCGATGCTGCGCCGCGCCGCCTGCGGCAGCAGCCGGGTGACGAAGAAACCATCGCCCAGGTCGTGGGCCTTGCCGGTGATGGGGATCATGGCGCGAGCCTAGCCGGGACGGGGCAAAAGCTCTAGGGTTCCGAAAAATTTTCGGAAGGGATGCCCATGCTTCGCAAGGTACTGGCTTCGGTTGCTTTGGCCTCGGTTTCGGTGGCGGCAGTTCTGGCGGGTCCGGCCTATGCCAAAGACGATGCGCTCCAGATGGTCTCGATTGACGTGGAAGGCGGCGGCGGCACGCTGTTCGTCACGCCCGGCGGCACCTCGCTGCTGATTGACACCGGCAACCCCGAAGACAGCCGCCTGACCGGCGACCATCCCAGTTCGGAGCGCATCGCCAAGGCGGCCCAGGCGCTGGGGGTGAAGAAAATCGATTACCTGCTGACCACACACTATCACAGCGACCATATCGGCGGCCTGGAAGGGCTGCTGGCCCGGATGCCGATCGGCGCCTTCATCGATCACGGTCCCAACCGGGAAACCACCGCCTCCACCCGGCCCGGTGCGCCGCAGATCGATCTGAAGAACCCGCCGCCCGGCTCCTCCGCCGCCGGATACAACAAATATCTCGCCTTGATCGGCAACAAGCCGCATCGCGTGGTCAAGGCGGGCGATGTGCTCAAGATCGGCGGCATGACCGTCACGGTGGTGATGGCCGATGGCGTTCCGCTGGCCAAGCCGCTGCCGGGCGCGGGCGCGGCCAACCCGTCCTGCGACGGCATGGAGCCGATGGCCAACAATGGCGGCGAGGAGAATGCCCGTTCCACCAGCGTGGTGATCGGTTGGGGCAAGGCGCGGATCGCCGCCTTTGGCGACCTGACCTGGGACCGCGAGAAGGATCTGTTCTGCCCGGTCAACCGGGTGGGCAAGGTGGATGTCTATCTGGCCACCCATCACGGCACCGGCCTGTCGGGCAGCCCGGCGGCGGTGGACGCGCTGGCCCCCATCGTCACCATCATGGGCAACGGGATGCGCAAGGGCGGCGATCCGGCGCGGGTGGCGACGATCGAGAAGTCGCCGCGCCACCAGGCGCTGTGGAAGCTCCACGCCTCGGTGCCCAATCCGCAGGTCAATGGCGATCCGGCGATGATCGCCAATCCGGTGGGCGAGGCGGACCGCGACGATTTCCACAATCTGCGCCTGCGGATCAGCCCGGCGGGCGCGATCACCGTCATCAACGAGCGCACCGGCTTCAACAAGACCTACAAGGCGCCGTGATGCGGCGGCTGTGGCTGGCCGCGCTGCTGACCGCCACGCCTGCCGTGGCGCCAGCTCTGGCGGACGAGCCCCTGAAAGTCGTGGTGGTGGATGTCGAGGGCGGGGCGGCGACCCTGTTCCGGACGCCCGAAGGCCAGTCGCTGCTGATCGATACCGGCTGGCCCAGGGGCGCGGGCCAGATGCCGTCGCCGGATGGCGCGCAGGACTCCGCCGACCGCATCATCGCGGCGGCGAAGAAGCTGGGCATCACGCGGCTCGATTATGTGCTGGTGACGCATTACCACGACGACCATTCGGGCGGCGTGATGGCGCTGCTGTCCAAATTTCCCGTCGGCGCGGTGATCGATCACGGCCCCAACGGCGATCCCCTGCGGCCCGGCACGCCGCCGGCGCGGGTGATCAACACCCCCGCCGGGCAATATCCGCTCTATCTGGAGGCCATCAAAGGCAAGCCGCGCATCATCGCCAAGGCGGGCGACGTCATCCGCATCGGCTCGCTGACCAACACCATCGTGGCCAGCGACGGGCAGGTGATCGCCGCGCCTTTGCCGGGCGCGGGGCAGGCCAATCCCAAATGCGCCGCCGCGCCGCCCGCGCCGCCGCTGAACGAGAATGGCCGCTCGGTGGCGTCGCTGCTGCGCTTCGGCAAGGTCACCATCGCCCAGTTCGGCGATCTGAGCTGGGACAAGGAACAGGAGCTGGCCTGTCCGCGCGACAAGGTCGGCAAGGTCAACCTGCTGCTGGTGACCCAGCATGGCTCCGCCAAGGTGTCCTCCAATCCGGCGCAGGTGGCCGCGATGCGGCCCGATGTGGCGATCATGCCCAATGGCGGCAAGAAGGGCGGCGACCCCGAAGTGATCGCGACCGTGACGGCGCAGAAAAGCCTGCAAGGCTTCTGGCGGCTGCATGAGAGCTATAAATATCCCGAACTCAGCGGCGACAAGGACATGATCGCCAATCTCAATCCGCCGCGAGGCGCGATCGACGCGGTGGCGGACAAGCCCTGGGAGGCGCCGCCCGACATGGGCCACAATATCCGCGCCGAAATCACCCGCGACGGCCGCATCACGGTGATCAACGAGCGTAACGGATTCACCAAGACCTATCAGGTCAAGTGACACGCCGTCTGTCATCCCCGGCGAGCAGGTGCGTTCGCGCCTGCGAGGGAAGGGGATCCAGGTGCTGCCACCAGAACGCGGTCGGACAACCGAGTCAGTTGGATTCCCGCTTTCGCGGGAATGACAGGCTATTGCAATGCGGACAGCAGGAACTGGCCGTCTTTATTTTTCGCGATGGGGCGCGCCCATTTCATCGCGTCACAGGACAGCGGCCCGTAAAGGTGCGGAAAGTCCTCGCCGCGCGAAACGGAATGTTCCCATTTCAGCGCCGCGCCCAAAGCGGTGCTTTCGACGGCGACCAGCATCAGGTCGTCCTGTCCCGCATAATAAAGCCGCAGCGTCTCGGGCAGTTGCGCGGCGGTGGAGAAATGCAGAAAGCCGTCGGCCCGGTCATGGGCCGAACCGTGATAGTCGCCGGTCTGCGCCTCCCATTCGGGGCGCGGCACGATCTTGAAGATCAGCAAGAGCCTCTCCTCATCCTGAGCCTGTCGAAGGATGAGGGTGCTTCGCCGTCCTCGACAATGACTTCAGTGCTGTAAAGTCGCCGCGAATGAGCGCCTCCTTCTTTTCGCGCCGCCAGCCTTTGATGCGCTGCTCACAGGCGATGGCATCCGTGAGCCACTGAAACTCCTCGGACCAGACCAGTTCGACGGGGCGGCGCGAATGGGTGTAGCCGGGATATCGCCCGGACCGGTGATCCGCGATCCGTGCATCGAGACCTTCGCGTGTCAGGCCGACATAGTAAGAGCCGTCACAGCAACGCAGCATGTAAATGTGGATTTTCATCCTCCACCCTTCGACAAGCTCAGGGTGAGGATGGTTTCAATGCCTGCTTGTGGCAAGTCCGTTTCGCGCCGCCGCCGTCAAGCCACCGCGGCGCTCGCCGCGCTCGCCACGCTCGCCAACATCAGCCAAGCGTCCCGCCCACCGTCAGCCCGTCCAGCCGCAGGGTCGGCTGGCCCACGCCCACCGGCACGCTCTGGCCGTTCTTGCCGCAGGTGCCGACGCCGGTATCCAGCTTCATGTCGTTGCCGATCATCGAAACGCGGGTCAGCGATTCCGGCCCCGAACCGATCAGGGTCGCGCCCTTGATGGCATGGCCCAGCTTGCCGTCCTCGATGATGTAAGCCTCGGTGCAGCTGAAGACGAACTTGCCGCTGGTGATGTCCACCTGGCCGCCGCCGAAATTGGTGGCGTAGATGCCCTTTTTCACGCTGGAGAGAATTTCCGCCGGGTCCTTGTCGCCAGCCAGCATATAGGTGTTGGTCATGCGCGGCATCACCGGCGCGGCATAGGACTGGCGCCGCCCGTTGCCGGTGGGGGCCACGCCCATCAGCCGGGCATTCTGCCGGTCCTGCATATAGCCCTTCAGGATGCCGTCCTCGATCAGCACGGTGCGCGATGTGGGCGTGCCTTCATCGTCGATCGACAGCGAGCCCCGGCGGCCGTCGATGGTGCCGTCATCCACCACCGTCACGCCCTTGGCCGCGACGCGCTGGCCCAGCAGGCCGGCGAAAGCCGAGGTGCCCTTGCGGTTGAAGTCGCCTTCCAGGCCATGACCGATGGCTTCATGCAGCAGGATGCCCGGCCAGCCCGGCCCCAGCACCACCGTCATCTCGCCGGCCGGGGCGGGGATGGAGGTGAGATTGACCAGCGCCTGGCGCAGGGCTTCGTCCACCCCCGCCTGCCAATAGGCCGGATCGAGATAGGTCTCATAGCCGCCGCGCCCGCCGCCGCCGAAGCTGCCGGATTCCTGGCGGCCGTTTTCCTCCACGATCACCGAGACGTTCAGGCGGACCAGGGGACGGATGTCGGAATAGCGTTCCCCGCCCGCCCGGATGATCTCGATGCGCTGCCATTCGCCGCTCAGCGAGGCGGACACCTGGCGCACCCGGCTGTCCTTGCCACGGGCATAGGCGTTCATCTCTTCCAGCAGGGTCACTTTCTTCTCGACGCCCGCCGTCTCCAGCGGGTCGATGGCGGTATAGAGCTTGACGTTGCTGCGGGGCGGGGCGGCGGCGGCCACCCCCGAATAGCCCTGTGCGACGGCGCGCACCGTCCCGGCGGCGCGGGCGATGGCGTCCTCCGAGATGTCGCTGGCATGGGCATAGCCGGTGGCTTCCCCCGCCACGGCCCGCAGGCCGAAGCCCTGGCTGGTGTCGAAGGTGGCGGCCCTCAGCCGGTTGTCGTCAAAGGCGAATGATTCGGACTGGCTGTATTCCAGGTACAGTTCCCCGTCGTCCGCCCCCTTGAGGGCCTGGTCCACCGTCCGCTGAACCCGGCCCCGGTCCATGCCGGTGCGGGTGAAGAACAGATCGTGCTCGGAGGTCGGGTCGGCCATGCTGGGTTCCTGAAGGTTATGTTGCAGGGCAAAATGCCCCACCAAGCGCGTATCAGCCCCTAGATATCGGGGCTTCGGGCGGTTCCGGCAAGCGCCAGACCTGCATCCGGGCCGCATTTGGCGACCTTTCGCGGCCGCGGCCGCCCCGGCCGGCCAGGACGAACTTGGGCGGCAAGGCGGGCCGTGCCATAAGGTCGCAATGACTTTAAGGGCTTAACCCCTCTAAATCCCCGCCAAGAATCTGAAAAGGGCGGGGATTCCAACCGCCCGGAATTTATACTTGTGAGGTCGCAGCATGTTTTTGCGGAAATCCGGCGTCATGGCCAAGACGGCCGCAGCCACCGTCGCCCTGCTGGGGCTCATGGCGCTTCCGGCCTTGGCCGCGCCCATCGACTGGGGCAAGGGCTTCCAGGAAGCCGCTTCGCCGGTGATGGAGCAGATCGAGGATTTCCACCGCCTGCTGCTGTGGATCATCGTGGCGGTCTGCCTTCTGGTGCTGGGCCTGCTGATCTGGATCGTCGTGAAGTATCGCGCCGCCGCCAACCCGGTGCCGTCCAAGGTGCATCACAACACCCTCTTGGAAGTGGCCTGGACCCTGATCCCGGTCATCATCCTGGTGTTCATCGCGGTGCCGTCCTTCCGCCTGCTGTATTTCCAGCACGCCATTCCCGACCCGGACCTGGAAATCCGCGCCATCGGCAAGCAGTGGTT
>CALDFO010000341.1 GCA_937942205.1 uncultured Alphaproteobacteria bacterium | reverse complement strand
GGACGATCCCTGACGGTTCCTGGAGATTCGGCGCAGCCGCCGCTAGCGTGCCTGGACCGCCGCGAAGCAGGTCTGGCCGCGCTGGGTCAGGCGGTTGCAGACATCGCGCGCCTCCTGCTCGCCGAACAGACCGAAGCGGGCGCGGTAGATGGTGTGGCCGGCGGGCGACTGCACCGCCGAGACGATCCGCGAGGCCCGCGCCAGAACATCCTGCGCCTTGCCCGCATAGCTGTCGAGCTGGGCGCTGGCCAGCGCCTTGTCGGCATAGGCGCCGATCTGAATGGTCCAGTTGCGGCCCGATACGGCGGCGGGTTCGGCATCGCCTTCGCCCACCTCTTCGCGCAGGGACGGGCGCATCCGCGGCTTGGGCGCGTCCGCCACGGCCGCCATCTGGATGGGAGCGCCCGCCGCCACATAATCGGGCCGCGCGGTGGGCCGTATCGCCGGGATGGGCCCGGCCTTGGCGGCGGGCAGGGCGGCGATGAGGGCGGGCTGTGCCGTCACGGCGGGTTTCCCGGCCGGGGGCTTTTCGGCATGGATGATGGAGAATTTCTCGTCCGGGGCGATGCGGGCCTCGGCGCTGTCTTCATCCTCGGCGGCGTTGGGCATGGCCGACAGGGCCGCGAACTGCGCCCCCTGGCTGCCCGAAATGGCGGGCAGGGTGAAGCCGGCGGTGGCGGGGGCCGGGGTGTTGCGGGCGACCTGCTGCCACGGCACGGTGGCGCGGGCCACCAGCGACGGGTTGTTCTCGATCTGGGCGAAGGTCTGGTCCAGCAGGCGGACCATTTCCAGGTCGCGGCGCACGGCGGTGCGGCCGCCCATCACCACCGCCACGACATGCATTCCGCCTCGCGTCACCGAACTGACCAGGTTGAAGCCCGAGGCGTTGGTGTAGCCGGTCTTGATGCCGTCGGCGCCGTCATAGCGGTCGATCAGATTGTCGTGGGTCTTGTAGTAGGTGCCCTTCCAGGTGAAGCCGGGCAGCGCGAAATAGGGATAATATTGGGGATGGTCATAGGCCAGCCGCCGCCCCAGCGTCGCCATGTCGGTGGCGGTGGTGATCTGCAGCATGTCGGGCAGGCCCGAGGCGTTGTGGAAATTGGTGTTCCGCATTCCCAGGCTGCGCGCCTTTTCCGTCATCATGCGGGCGAAGTGGGGTTCGGTGCCGCCCAGCGCCTCGGCGATCACCACCGCCACATCGTTGGCGCTGCGGATCACCAGGGCGCGGATCGCCATGTCCACCGAGATGGTCTGGCCCGGCTGCAGCGACAGCTTGGTGGGCTTCTGGATCGCGGCATGACGGCTGACGGGCAGGGGCGTCTGCATGGTGACCTTGCCCGCCTTCAGCGCGTCGAACAGCAGGTACAGGGTCATCATCTTGGTGAGCGAGGCGGGGAAGCGCTCGGAGGTCTCGTTGCGGGCGTAGAGAACCTTGCCGGTAACCCCGTCAATCACCAGCGCCGCGTCCTTGGCCGGATCGGTGGGGCTGGACGGCATCTTCACCACGCGCCGGGGGTGGGGCTTGCGCTTGGCCGCCTCGGCGCCGTCGGCGGCCATCGTCACGCCGCCGCCCAGCACCGCCAGTGCCAGCAGGACCGAAGCGAAACGAGAGCGGCGCGGTAAAGACAAACGCATCCCCAAAATGGGCCCCAATCGACCAAGCCGTTGGTTAAAAGACCAAATTACAGCTTTCTCCGCAAGGCGGAATGAGGATTCAGTATCCGTTTCGGGGGCTTTACGAAGGGTTAACAAAATCTGAAAGTTCCCCATCCCCGAAATGAGGGTATTTTTGTTGCGACGCAGCAATTAACCCTTGACGCCTGTCCGGGCCTGCTCCATATACCTCATGTTGCACTGCAACAGGCTGCCGGAACGCCGGCCGTGCCTCAAACTATTCAGAGAGGACATGACATGAGCAAAGCAAAGACGGCCGGTGAAAAGGCGACGGTTTCGGCGGAAAGCGCCGTGGAAAGCGGCGCGGCGGCCCTGAAGTCCGGGCTGGAGAAGGCCATGCAGGGGTATGACGCGGTCCTGGGTTACAGCAAGGACACCGCCGAGGCCGTGATGAAGTCCGCCACCGTTGCCGGCAAGGGCATCGAGAGCATCAACAGCGAAATCTACGCCTATTCCAAGCAGTCCATCGAGGACACCGTCACCGTCACCAAGGCCGTTCTGGGTTCCAAGTCGGTGCATGAGGCGTTTGAATACCAGACCGACTTCGCCAAGTCGGCCTTCGAAGCCTATGTCGCCGAGGTGAGCAAGCTCAGCGAACTGGCGACCGCCGCCAGCCGGGACACCTTCGCGCCCTTCAAGGGCCGCGTGCAGGCCTGGCTGGACACGGTGCAGTCCGCCCGCGCCTGACCGCGCTATGACTTCTGGCAAAAGGCCCGGACTTCCGTCCGGGCCTTTTTGTTTGCCGGCTGTCATGCCCGGCGGTCGGGGTTGAAAAGCGGCTTCGCGCCAACCACATGAGAATGAAACAAATCATGGCTAGGCAGCGGCGCGCCTTGGGTTAGGATGGACTCAAGGGACGAAGCACAGATGAGCAACGGCAACGGCGAGAATGGCGACGAGGGCGACGGGAACGGCAACAATGCCGGAACCGGAATCGTCACCAAAACCCGTCCCAAGACCAAGAAGCCGTCGCTCTACAAGGTGCTGCTGCTGAACGACGACTACACGCCGATGGAGTTCGTCGTCCACATCCTGGAGCATATCTTCGGCAAGAACCGCGAGGAGGCGGTGGACGTGATGCTGCATGTCCATCGCCACGGCGTGGGGATTTGCGGCGTCTTCACCTTCGAGGTCGCAGAGACGAAAGTGGCGCAGGTCATTGAATTCGCCCGCCGCCATCAACATCCTTTACAATGCACCATGGAGAAAGAGTAGGAGCGCATGCCGTCACTCTCGCGGAGTTTGGAACAGGCACTGCACCACGCCATCAAGCTCGCAAGCGAACGGCACCACGAATATGCCACGCTTGAGCATCTGCTGCTGGCGCTGATGGATGACGGCGACGCCAGCCAGGTGATGAAGGCGTGCAATGTGGATCTCGACGCCCTGCGCAAGACCGTCCAGAAGTATGTGGACGAGGATCTTTCCACCCTGGTGCTGGACGACGCCTCCGAGGAAGCCAAGCCCACCACCGGTTTTCAGCGGGTGGTCCAGCGCGCCGTGCTGCATGTCCAGAACAGCGGCCGCGACGAGGTGACGGGCGCCAACGTGCTGGTGGCGCTGTTCACCGAGCGCGAGAGCCATGCCGTCTATTTCCTGCAGGAGCAGAACATGAACCGGCTGGATGCCGTGAGCTATATCAGCCACGGCATCGCCAAGCGCCCCGGCATGAGCCAGCCCAAGGCGGCGCGCGGCGCCGAGGAGGAAGAGGAAGGCGAAAAGCAGCCCAAGCAGGGCACCGAGGCGCTGGAAGCCTATTGTGTCAACCTCAACGAGAAGGCCAAGTCCGGCAAGGTGGACCCGCTGATCGGCCGCGCCGCCGAGGTGGACCGCACCATCCAGATTCTCTGCCGCCGCCAGAAGAACAATCCGCTGTTCGTGGGCGATCCCGGCGTCGGCAAGACCGCCATCGCCGAGGGGTTGGCGCGCAAGATCATCAAGGGCGAGGTGCCCGAGGTGCTGCGCGGCGCCACCATCTATGCGCTCGACATGGGCTCGCTGATCGCGGGCACCCGCTATCGCGGCGATTTCGAGGAACGGCTCAAGACGGTGGTGAAGGAACTGGAGAACCTGAAAGGGGCGATCCTGTTCATCGACGAGATTCACACCGTGATCGGCGCGGGCGCCACCTCGGGCGGCGCGATGGACGCCTCCAACCTGCTCAAGCCCGCTTTGGCGCAAGGCACGCTGCGCTGCATCGGCTCGACCACCTACAAGGAATACCGCCAGTATTTCGAGAA
>CALDFO010000340.1 GCA_937942205.1 uncultured Alphaproteobacteria bacterium | reverse complement strand
CAGCCGGTCGGCCGCCACGGCCAGCGAGCCGGTCCGGGCCACCACCCGGCGCTGATACGCCACCAAACCCAGCGTGGCGGCGATGGAGATGCCCATGACGACCAGGGCGGTGCCGCCATTCGTCACCGGCTGCGGCGTCAGCAGCCGCTTGACGGACTCCAGGATGAGGAACAGGGCCGAGGCGGCGATGAAGGTCGCCTGGGCCAGGCCCGCCAGCGGCTCGGCCTTGCCATGGCCGAAGCGATGTTCGGCATCGGCGGGAGTCAGGCTGTGACGGATCGCCAGCAGATTCAGCAGCGAGACGAACAGATCCAGGGTGGAATCGGCCAGGCTGGCCAGCAACGCCACCGAATGCGACGTGACCCAGGCAAACGCCTTGATCGCAACCAGGAACAGCGCGACGCCGACCGAGGCGATGGCGGCGCGCCGCATCAGGGGGCCCTTGATCTCGGCGCTCACGGAAACTCCACGCTCACGGGAACAGGCGTTCCGTCGTCCAGGGATCGGCCGCGCTGCCGCGCCGGTAGACCAGCCGGTCATGCAGCCGGAACGGCCGGTCGCGCCAGAATTCGATCCGCAGCGGCGTGACCCGCCAGCCGCTCCAGTGGGCGGGGCGCGGCACCGTGCCCAGGCCGTATTTCAGGGCGTATTCGGCCAGGCGCTTTTCGAACACCCAGCGCCCTTCCATGGGCCGCGACTGGGGACTGGCCCAGGCCCCGATCTGACTGTCCTTGGGGCGGGTGGCGAAATAGGCGTCGGCCTCGGCGTCGGACACCTGTTCGACCGGGCCTTTCACCCGCACCGCCCGGCGCAGGGACTTCCAGTGGAAATTCAGCGCCACGCGCGGATTGGCCGCCAGCTCGCCGCCCTTGATGCTTTCGCCATTGGAATAGAACACGAAGCCCCGCGCGTCGGCGCCCTTCAGCAGCACCATGCGGACATTGGGCACGCCATCGGCGTCGGCGGTCGCCAGCGCCATGGCGTTGGGGTCGTTGGGCTCGGACGCCTCGGCCTGGCGCATCCAGGCCGCGAACAGCGTCATGGGATCGCCTTCGGGGGCGATGCCGCCGTCATCCAGCGGTCCACCGGTCTCCATGGTCATGCCGTGTCCTAGCAGTTTGGCGGGCGGCACGGTAGCCTTCGCCGTCCGGAGAGCCAAATGCACAAGATTTTTCCGCTTCTTGCCGTCGGCCTCCTGGCGGCGCCCCTGCTGCTTGCCGGCGGCTGCGCCAGCGCCCGCGGCGGCCCGGAGATCGCGGCGGTGTTCGACAGCGGCGTGGCCGCCTATGACGCCGGACGCTACGAGGAGGCGTATAAGATCTGGTGGAGCATCCGGACCGAAGACCTGGCGGCGATGCGGAACGTGGCTTTCATGCTGCGCCGGGGCCAGGGCGTCGCCGCCGATCCGCAAAAGGCGCTGGACATCTATGCGATGGCCGCCGATGCCGGATTGCCCACCGCCCAGGCCGATCTGGCGGTGATGCTGATCCATGGCGAGGCGGGCAAGCCCGACCCCGCACGCGCCCTGCCCTACCTGAAGGCCGCCGCCGCCGCGCAGCATCCGGTGGCCCAATACGAACTGGCCAAACTGTACGAAGCGGGCGGGCCGGTGCCGCAGGATCTGGAAGCGGCCCGCCGGCTTTACGCCGCCGCCGCCCGCAAGGGCGTCAAGGACGCCGCCACCCGGCTGGCGGTTCTGGGCCCGCCGCAGGCGGCGGCAAGCCCGCCGCCGTCCTCCATGCCCGTTCCGCCCTGATGTCCGCCAACCGGCTGATTCGGCTGGTGATCTGGTAACGGGGCAAACCGCGCCTATATTGGGGGCAAGCCCCGAGTCCCCCCGCGCATCCCGCCTGTCTGGACACCGATGAAAGATCCCTACGAAATTCTTGGCGTGCCCCGGACCGCCAGCGAAGCCGAGATCAAAAAGGCCTTCCGCGCCTTGGCCAAGAAGCATCACCCCGACAAACATGCGGGCGACGCCGCCGCGCAGAAGAAATTCCAGGAGATCAGCGGCGCCTACGACATCCTGGGCGACAAGGACAAGCGCGCCCAGTTCGATGCTGGCGCGATCGGCGCGGACGGCAATGCGCGCGGTCCCTTCGGCGGCGGTTTCGATCCACGCGGCGGTTTCCAACAGGGCAATCCGTTCGGCTTCGGCGGCGGCGGTGGCGGCGGGGCGCGCGAATTCAAGTTCGATTTCGGCGGCGGCGCGGGCGCGGGCGGCTTCGAGGATATTCTGTCGGAAATGATGGGCGGGCGGCGCGGCCGCGGCCGCGGTCCGGCGCAGGGCCCCGCACAGAGCAAGGGCGAGGATTTTTCCGCCGCCGTCACCATCAGTTTCGCCGAAAGCGCCCTGGGCGGCACTCGGCGCGTGGTGTTGCAGAATGGCGAACAGATCGACGTCCGCATTCCCGCCGGGGTGAAGGACGGCCAGACCATCCGCGTCAAGGGACGCGGCGGCGCCGGACGGGGCGGCGGCCCCAATGGCGACATCCTGCTGACCGTCTCGGTGGCGCCCCATCCCGGCATGACCCGCGACGGCAACGATATCCGCATGGACCTGCCGGTCACGCTGAAAGAGGCCGTGCTGGGGGGCAAGGTGCCGGTGGAAACGCTGACCGGCACGGTGGCGCTGGCCGTGCCGCCCGGCTCCAATACCGGCACGGTCCTGCGCCTGAAGGGCAAGGGGATCGGCGCACCCGGCGGCAAGGGCGGGGCGGGCGATCTCTATGTCCGGCTGGCCGTGACCCTGCCCGACAAGCCGGACGAGGCCCTCCAACAGTTCCTGTCGGGCTGGGCTGCCGATTATGATCCGCGCCGCCGGGGCCGGTAAGTTATTGTCATAAAAAGTCTTTTTGGCGGGCACTTTTTCCGCGCCAAGCGCCCGCATTCAGGGTACATCACTGGTCGCGCGCATTGTTTTGGGGATTTTCGGCATGTCGTTCCAAGGACTCATGAAAGGCAAACGTGGCCTGATCATGGGTGTCGCCAACCAGCACTCCATCGCCTGGGGCATCGCCCAGGCCCTGCATGAGGCCGGCGCGGAACTGGCCTTCTCCTATCAGGGCGACCTGTTCAAGAAGCGCGTGGTGCCGCTGGTGGAGCCGATGAAGCCCGCCGCGCTGGTGGACTGCGACGCCGCCAGCCCGGAGTCGCTGGACGCCGCCTTCGCCGAACTGGGCAAGGTCTGGGACAGCCTGGATTTCGTGGTCCACGCCATCGCCTATTCCGACAAGGAACAGCTCAAGGGCCGGTATGTGGACACCACGGCGGAGAACTTCCGCATGACCATGGACATCAGCTGCTATTCCTTCACCGCCGTCGCCCAGCGCGCCGAAAAGATGATGACCCAGGGCGGCAGCCTGGTGACCCTGAGCTATTACGGCGCCGAACGGGTGATGCCGCATTATAACGTGATGGGCGTGGCCAAGGCGGCGCTGGAAGCCAGCGTGCGCTACATGGCCGAGGATCTGGGCAAGAAGAATATCCGCGTCAATTCCATCTCGGCCGGGCCGATCAAGACCCTGGCCGCCAGCGGCATCGGCGACTTCCGCTATATCCTGAAGTGGAACGAATACAATTCGCCGCTGCGCCGCAACGTCACCCAGAACGAAGTGGGCAATTCGGCCCTGTTCCTGCTGTCGGAGCTGGGCAGCGCGGTGACGGGCGAGAACCTGCATGTGGATGCGGGTTATCATGTGGTGGGCATGAAGGCCGAGGACGCCCCCGACATCAACGTCGTCAAGACGGATGCGTCTTGAGCTTCCGGACGGTCTGACCCTCTACATCGCGCGCCACGGCCAGACCGAGGCCAATGTCCAGCACCGCTTCCAGGGCTGGTCGCGCGACACGCCGCTGACGCCACTGGGCTTGCAGCAGGCCGCCGATGTCGCCGCCATCCTGCGGCGCGACCTGGGCGCCGCGCCGGCCATCCAGATGATCGCCAGCCCCCTGCCCCGCGCCCGCCTGACCATGGAGATCGTGCGCGACCGGCTGGGTCTGCCGCTGGACGGCTTTGCCACCGACAACCGCATCAAGGAAATCCACCTGGGCGCCTGGGACGGATTGACCGACGCCGAGGCCCGCGCCCAGAGCCCGATGCGCTTCGACGCGCGGGTGGCCGACAAGTGGAACGTGCGGGTGCCGGGCGGCGAGAACTATGCCGAAGTGGCGGCGCGGGTGACGGACTGGGTGCGGGAGTTGAAGGCCGACACCTTCGCCGTCAGCCATGGGGCGCTGACCCGCATCCTGCGCGGCCTGTTCGCCGGGCTGGACGGGGCGGCCATGAGCGCCCTGGACGAGCCGCAGGGCGTGGTCTTCCGGGTGCGCGGCTCCCAGGTGGTGCGGCTGGACCCGTAGGCCAAACAGGGCTATTTCCAAAGCCATGTCCCACAACAGCTTCGGCCACCTGTTCCGCGTCACCACCTTCGGCGAAAGTCATGGCCCCGCCATCGGCTGTGTGGTGGATGGCTGCCCGCCCGGCATCGCGCTGACGGCGGAAGACATCCAGAAAGACCTGGACCGCCGCCGCCCCGGCCAGAGCAAGTTCGTCACCCAGCGCCAGGAAGCGGACGCGGTGAAGATCCTGTCGGGCGTGTTCCAGGACGAGCGCATGGCGGCCCAGGTCACCACCGGCACCCCCATCGCGCTGATGATCGAGAATACCGACCAGCGCTCCAAGGACTATGGCGACATCCGCGACAAGTACCGGCCGGGCCATGCCGACTATACCTATGACGCCAAATACGGCCTGCGCGACTATCGCGGCGGCGGCCGTTCCAGCGCGCGCGAAACCGCCAGCCGCGTGGCGGCGGGCGCGGTGGCCAGAAAGGTGCTGCAGGCGCTGTATGGCGCGGTGACGATCCGCGCCGCGCTGGTGCAGATGGGCGACCGGACCATTACCCGCGCCAACTGGGACTGGAAGACGGTGGACGCCAATCCCTTCTTCTGCCCCGACGCGGCGGCGGTCGCTCCGTGGACGGAGTATCTCGAAGGCCTCCGCAAATCCGGCTCCTCCATCGGGGCGGTGGTCGAGGTGGTGGCCGAGGGCCTGCCCGCCGGACTGGGCGCGCCCGTCTATGGCAAGCTGGACAGCGAACTGGCATCCGCCCTGATGAGCATCAATGCCGTCAAGGGCGTGGAGATCGGCG
>CALDFO010000339.1 GCA_937942205.1 uncultured Alphaproteobacteria bacterium | reverse complement strand
GGCTGCTGGCACTGGGGGTGGGCCGCACCGTTCCCATGATGCTGGTCTATGCGGTGGGCATGGGTGTCGGTTACGGCCTGACCTTCTTTGCCTCCACTATCCTGCTGCTGGATTATTTCGGGCGGAAGGCGAACCTGGAACTTTTCGCCACCGTCAACCTGATCTCCACCATCGGCGCGGTGGCGCCGCCCCTGGCGGGCCTGGCGCGCGACCAGACTGGCGGCTTCATGCCGTTTTTCCTGGCCCTTTCGGCGCTGGTGGCGCTGGTGCTGGGAGCGGTTATCATGATGCGGCCACCCAGCCGGACCCGTGCGTGAAGGTAGAAAAAGAATATGGCGTATTTCTTCCAGTCGCGCCCCGCGAAACGCGCGTCAACGCGTTCGCCAAGAATAAAGTTCGCGCATGACGGCCGCAAAAGAATATGGCGTGTTTTTGCCAGTAGCTAACGGCGGCTGGATCGTGTCGCGCGCCACGCCGCTGCTGGACGGCGGCTGGCCGCAGAACCGCGACGCCGCGCTGCTGGCGGAAGCCGAGGGTTTCGATTTCGTGATGGCGATGGGCAAGTGGCGCGGCTTCGGCGGCGATACCGATCACTGGGGCGCCTCGCTGGAGGCTGTCACCATGATGGCGGGCATCGCCGCCGTCACCAGGCGGGTGAAGATATGGGCGACGCTGCACGCCATCCTGCACAATCCGGCGGTGGCGGCCAAGATGATCGCCACGCTGGATCACATCTCGAACGGACGCGCCGGGCTGAACATCGTGGCGGGCGCCTTCCAGGGCGAGTTCGCCCAGATGGGCGCTTGGGACGACAGCCTGGACCATGACGCCCGCTATGACCTGACCGAGGAATGGACCCAGGTCGTCAAGCGCCTGTGGACCGAGCCCAGCGTCACCTTCAACGGCTGGCATTTCCGGTTCCGCGATTGCGTCAGCGAACCCAAGCCGCTGCACCGGCCCGAACTGATCTGCGCCGGCATGTCGGCGCGGGGCTTTGAATTCTCGGTGCGCGAGGCCGATGGCTGTTTCATCGGCGGGCGCGACGCTGCCGAAACCCGCCAAGCTTCGGCCCGCGCCCGCGCCCTGGCGGCGAAGCTGGGCAAGCCGATCAAGACCTATTGCATGATGACGGTCATCACCGCCGCCACCGATGCATTGGCGCAGGAAAAGGCCGCGCGGTACCGCGAAGGCCTGGACGAGGGCGCGGTGCTGGGCATGTTGGAAAGCTATGGCGTCGCGCCGTCCGGCGACAATGCCATGACGGCGCGGGCCAGGGGCGCCTTCATGACCCAGGCGGTGGTCGGGTCGCCGCGAAGCTGCGCCGACCAGATCGAGGCTTTCCTGCGCGATTGCGACATAGACGGGCTGATGTTCATCTTCGACGATTACGCCGACGGTCTGCGCGTCACCGGGCGGGACATCCTGCCGCGCCTTCGCAAGGCTTTCGCATGACCGATACCGATCCCGTGCTTCAGCCGGACTGGGTGGCGCCCACGCGCACCGCGCTGCTGCTGATCGACATGCAGGAAGATTTCGGCGGCCCCGGCGGCAAGATGGCCGAACGCGGCATGGACATGACCGCGCCACAGACCGCGCTGGACAGAGCGGCG
>CALDFO010000338.1 GCA_937942205.1 uncultured Alphaproteobacteria bacterium | reverse complement strand
CATAGATGAACGGGGTGTGGTTGATCGTGCACCAGTCAAGCAACCGCATGGAAAGGCGGAAGTTGGTCTCAATCACGAGATCGCCATCGGTCGCGGTGGTTTCCGAGATCGCGCCAAGATGGATGACGGCGTCGAGATTGCGCGTCGCAAGCCAGGACATCAGTTCGCCCGGCGGCACCACATCGGCCAATTGGCGCTTGGCGAGGTTGCGCCACTTGCCTTCGCTGCCAAGAAAATCGCACACGACGACATCCGCGCGGCCGGCCTCATTCAGCGCGGCTACGACATTCGATCCGATGAAACCGGCTCCGCCGGTTACCAGCAGCATGTGGCCTTCCCGCTTGTTGATACGCGGTCACCTTTGCCCCAGACCGGGCGGCCAAGCAACGCCAAGAAAGATTTTTTGGTGAACATCGCGGGCCAAATTTCCTGATTTATCAGGCTCCCCGAACCCGCTATCAGGAAGTCCGGCAGGGCCTCCTTCAGACCCGGGACAACACTTTTATAAAATGAACCTCCAATCACTTCATGATAGCGGCGTGCCGGCGGATCCAGCCGATACCCGCCCGATTCTCATTATTCCCTATATGTGGATCGGCGATTTCGTGCGCGGGCATACCGTGGTCCAGGTCCTGAAGGAGCGTTGGCCGAACCGGCCGGTCGATCTTCTGGTGACCAGCCTGTGCCGGCCGCTGATCGACTACATGCCGGGAGTCCGGCAGGGCATCGTCTGGGATTTGCCGCGCGGTCGGCTCGCGCTGGCCCAGCAGCAGGCCCTGGCCCGGCAATTGCGCGCGCAGAATTACGGCACCGCGCTGGTGATGCCGCGAACCTGGAAAGCGGCCATCGCGCCGACACTGGCCGGCATCCCGGAGCGGGTCGGCTTTGTCGGCGAGGCGCGGTTCGGCCTGATCAACCGATGGCGCTGGGGCGAGCGGGCGATGCCGCGCTTCATCGACAAGAACGCATCGCTGGCACTGCCTGCCGACGCGCCCTTGCCGAAAGAATGGCCGGCGCCGCAGCTCGTGGTGCCGCCGGCCGAGATCGCGGCGTGGCGGGCCACACAGGGGCTCGGCGAGACGGCCGCCGTCGCGCTGGCGCCGGGTTCGGTCGGCTCGTCCAAGCGCTGGGTGGCCTATCCCAAGGCCGCGCGGATGCTGGCTGACAAGGGGCTGGACGTCTGGGTGATCGGCGGTCCCGGCGAGAAAGCGATCGCAACCGAGATCGTTCAGGCCGGCGGCCCGCGCGTGCGCGATCTCACCGGCACGGACCTGCGCAACGGCATTCTGGCGATGGCCGCGGCGAAACTGGCGATTTCCAACGATTCCGGCCTGATGCACATCGCCGCCGCGGTCGGCACGCCGACCATGGGCATCTTCGGACCGACCAGCCCGTATCATTGGGGGCCGCTCAACGGGCTTGCCGCGGTGATGCTCCAGACCCAGA
>CALDFO010000337.1 GCA_937942205.1 uncultured Alphaproteobacteria bacterium | reverse complement strand
GCTGAACTGGTTCAGGCGCTGGATGCTGTCGGCCGACACCCCGATGATGGAGCTGCCGGCGGCGGCGAACTTGTCGGCGTTGGTGGCAAAGGCATGGGCCTGGATATCGCAGCCCTTGGTATAGGCGCTGGGATAGAAATAGACGACCGCCGGGCCTTTCTTCAGAGCCTCGGCCAGCTTGAAGGTGAACTGCTTGCCCGCCAGGCTGGCGGGTGCGGAAAAGTCAGGCGCCGCGTCGCCGGTCTTGAGGGCGGCAAGCGCGGGCGTGGCGGCAAAGGCCGCCAGGACGCCGATCAGAATCTGCTTTTTCATGGGGTGATCCTCTGCGGGGCACAAAAGAGGTTAGCATGTTCCCGGCAGGGAGGAATGGGCTGGGGAACGGCGTTGCCGGGGAATTTGCCCGGCACTAGCCTGCCTGCGCCGCATGAAAGACCATAACCATGACCATCCAGGCGCTTGAGCATGTCACCATCCGCTGCGCCCGGTTGCAGGCGACCCGCGATTTCTATGTGAACCTGCTGGGCCTGACCGAAGGGGCGCGGCCGGATTTTCCCTTTCGGGGCCACTGGCTCTATCTGGGCGGGGTGCCGGTGATCCATCTGGTGGACGCCCGGGATAAAGGCAGCGCCTGGGGCGGCGCGCCGGGCGTGGCGGCCGGCGATACCGGCCCCTTCGATCATGTCGCCTTCCGGGGCGCGGATTTCGCGGCCCTGAAAACCAGGCTGGCCGCGGCGGGCATGACCTTCCGCGAGAAGCAGGTGCCCGGCGGACAGTCGGCGCAAATCTTCGTGCCCGACCCGGAAGGCATCCTGGTCGAGATCAATTTCCGGGCTTGAATGAAGGGTGGCGAATTAGTCTTTCGCCCGTGCGACCCAAAGAACAAGCAGATAGCGTCAGTCTTTGGCCCGCTCGACGGGGAGCATCGGGCAGCCCGGAGCGCAGCGAGGGCGTCGCCCGTGCGACCCAAAGAACAAGCAGATAGCGTCAGTCTTTGGCGCGCTCGACGTAAGAACCGTCCTCGGTCATCACCACAATGCGGGTGCCTGCCGTGATGTGGGTCGGCACCATGGTACGCACGCCATTGGACAGGACGGCGGGCTTGAATGAGCCCGACGCGGTCTGGCCCTTCATCACCGGCTCGGTTTCCACCACTTCAAACGTGGCGCGCTGGGCGATTTCGATGGAGATGGCGTTGCCCTCGAACAGCTGCAACTGCACGTCCATATTCTCGGTCAGATAGGGGGCATAGTCGCCCACCACATCGGCGCCGACATGCAGCTGGTCGAAGCTGACCGGGTTCATGAACACATACTGCTCGCCGTCCTGGTAGAGATACTGGAAGTTCTGGTGCTCGACGAAGGCTTTTTCCACGCTGTCGGTGGTGCGCAGGCGCTCCACCGTCTTCACGCCGTCGCTGATGCGGCGCATTTCCAGATGGGTGACGGGCGTGCCCTTGCCGGGATGGATATTCTCGGCGCTGATGACCAGATAGAGCTTTCCCTCCTTCTCCAGGACATTGCCTTTGCGCACGGAGCTGGCGATAACCGAAACCACGGGAAACCTCTCAAAGCCGGGAAATTGCCGGGAAATTGGAGGGGGTCTTTAGCAAAGAGGCTGGCTGACCGCAAATGCCCTGGTGGACGCCCCAAACCCATGCGGACCGGCGACCCCTGCTGCGGACGCGGGGGCGGTTGAAGGCGGCCATCCGCGCCCATTTCGAGGCCCAGGGCTTTGCCGAGGTGGAATGCGGGGCGCTGACCGTCTCGCCCGGCAACGAGACCCATCTGCACGCCTTCGAGACCCGGCTGGTGGGCACCGACCTGGCGGGCCGGACGCTCTATCTGCACACCTCGCCGGAATTCGCCGCCAAGAAGCTGCTGGCGGCGGGCGAGACCCGGATCTTCGATTTCGCCCGGGTCTTCCGCAACCGCGAGCGCGGACGGCTTCATGCGCCGGAATTCACCATGCTGGAATGGTACCGGGCGCGGGAGGATTATCGGGCGGTGATCGCCGACACGCTGGCGCTGCTGGCGCTGGCGGGGCAAGTGGCGGGGACATCGGCAGGCAAGGCGATGCTGCGCCACCGCGACCGCGCCTGCGATCCGGACGCGCCCGCCGAATGGCTGACGGTGGCCGAAGCCTTCACCTTCCATGCCGGGATCGACCTGCTGGCCACCCTGTCGCGAGACGGCGAAGGCGATGCCGATGCCCTGCGGTCGCGGGCGCGGCGCGGCGGGGTGGAGGTCGCCGACGATGACGACTGGTCCGACATTTTCGCCAAGATCCTGACCCTGCGGGTGGAACCGCGGCTGGGGCAGGGCAAGCCCACCATCCTGTACGAATATCCGGTCTGTGAGGCGGCGCTGGCGCGGGTCAGTCCCGCCGACAGCCGCGTGGCGGAGCGGTTTGAACTGTATGCCTGTGGCGTGGAACTGGCGAACGGCTTTGGCGAACTGACCGACCCGGTCCAGCAGCGCACCCGCTTCATGCGCGAGATGGACAAGAAGGAACGGGTCTATGGTGGGCGCTATCCGCTGGACGAGGATTTCCTGGCGGCGCTGGAAACCATGCCGCCGGCCAGCGGCGTGGCGCTGGGCTTCGACCGGCTGGTGATGCTGGCGACCGGCGCGCC
>CALDFO010000336.1 GCA_937942205.1 uncultured Alphaproteobacteria bacterium | reverse complement strand
CGCAGGTGGAAGCGCGGCTGAAAATCCTGGACCGGCGCCGCCGCGAAACCGTACCGGCCGCCGAACTGATCGTAGGGATGCAATGCGGCGGCAGCGACGCCTTCAGCGGCCTGACCGCCAATCCCGCCTTGGGCTATTGCGCCGACCTGCTGGTGCGGGCGGGCGCCACCGTGATGTTCTCGGAAGTGACCGAGGTGCGCGACGCCATCCATCTTCTCACCCCCCGCGCCGCCAGCCGCGAGGTGGCCGACGCGCTGGTGCGCGAGATGAAATGGTACGATTCCTATCTCGACAAGGGCGGCGTCGATCGCGGCGCCAATACCACCCCCGGCAACAAGAAGGGCGGCCTGTCCAACATCATCGAAAAATCACTGGGCTCGGTCGCCAAGTCGGGCAGCAGCGCCATCAGCGCCGTGCTGTCGCCGGGCGAAAAGCTGCGCGGGCGCGGCCTGGTCTTCGCCGCCACCCCGGCCAGCGATTTTGTCTGCGGCACCCTGCAGATGGCGTCGGGCATGAACCTGCATGTCTTCACCACCGGGCGCGGCACGCCCTATGGCCTGGCCGCCGTGCCGGTCATCAAGGTCGCCACCCGCAGCGAACTGGCGCGGCGCTGGGCCGACCTGATCGATCTGGATGCGGGCCCCATCGCCACCGGGGAAAAGACCATCGAACAGGTGGGCTGGGAACTGTTCCATCTGATGCTGGAGGTGGCCAGCGGCCGCAAACAGGTCTGGGCCGACAAATGGGGCCTGGCCAACGATCTGACCCTGTTCAACCCCGCGCCGGTGACATAAGCGGGCCTGGCCGCTGACCGCCCTCATGCTTCGGCAGGCTCAGCATGAGGGTTTATTTCCTGTCCTCACCCTGAGCCTGTCGAAGGGTGAGCGGCGCTCATCCCTTCGCGTCCTCCAGCACCATCGCGGCGCCCTTGTCACCGATCATGATGGCGGGGGTGTTGGTGTTGCCCGAGGTGATGGTAGGCATCACCGAGGCGTCGATCACCCGCAGGCGCTCCAGCCCACGCACCCGCAGGCGTTCGTCCACCACCCCCAGCGGATCGCCCGCCACCCCCATCTTGGCCGTGCCGACGGGATGGAAGATGGTGGTGCCGATGTCGCCCGCGGCCTGGACCAGCGCCGCCTCGTCATCGCCCACCGCCGGACCGGGCCGGAATTCGTCGGGCGAAAACCGCGCCAGCGCCGGCTGCGCCATCAGGCGGCGGGTCAGGCGGATACAGTCGGCCGCGATCTTCCGGTCCTCGCCGGTGGACAGATAATTGGGCGCGATCAGCGGCGCGGCATCCAGCGCCGCCGAGGCCAGCCGCACCGTGCCGCGCGAGGTGGGGCGCAGGTTGCAGGGGCTGACGGTGATGGCCGGGAAGCGGTGCAGCGGCGTGCCGAACCGGTCCAGCGACAAAGGCTGGATGTGGAACTGCACATTGGCGCGTTCCTGCGCCGGATCGGAGCGGGTAATCAGGCAAAGCTGCGACGCCGCCATGGTCATCGGCCCGCGCCGCATCAGGGCATATTGCGCCGCCATCAGCGGGCGGCCCAGCAGCGAATAATATATCTCGTTGAGGGTCTTCACGCCGGAGACACGATACATGGCGCGCAGTTGCAGATGATCCTGCAGATTGCGGCCCACGCCCTCCGCCGCCAGCTTGACCGGAATGCCCAGTTCGTTCAGCCAGGCGCCGGGACCGATGCCCGACCTTTGCAAAACCTGCACCGAGCCGATCGCGCCCGCCGACAGGATCACCTCGCCCCGCGCCTTGGCGGTGACGGTGCGGCCGTCCTGGCGCAAGCGCACGCCGGTGACGCGATTGCCGTCAAAGGTCAGCGTCTCCACCTGCACGCCGGTTTCCACCCGCAGATTTCGGCGGTGCATCACCGGATGCAGAAAACCCCGCGCCGCCGACCAGCGCCGCCCCCGCTTCTGGTTGACATGGAAATAATAGCCACCTTCATTGTCGCCGGTATTGGGATCGGGCTTGCGGGGAATGCCCATCTGCTCCGCCGCGTCCAGGATGGTGTCCAGGACTTTCCACCGCACCCGCGGCGCCTCCACCGACAATTCACCGTCGCCGCGGTGATGTTCGCTGTCGCCCAGGAAATGCCGGTCCAGCCTGCGGAAGACCGGTGCGACATCGTCCCAGCCCCACCCGGTCAGGCCCAACTGCCGCCAATGGTCGTAATCGCCCGCCTGCCCGCGCATGGACAGCATGGCGTTGATGCTGGAGGAGCCGCCCAGCGCCTTGCCGCGCGGATAGTTCAGCTTGCGTCCGTTCAGTCCGGAATCGGCCTGGGTCTCAAACATCCAGTCGCTGCGCGGATTGCCGATCAGGTAGAGATAACCGACGGGAATATGGAACCAGATCCAGTCGTCCGGCCCGCCCGCCTCCAGCAGCAGCACGCGGTTTTTGGGATCGGCGGACAGGCGGTTGGCCAGCACGCAGCCCGCCGAGCCCGCGCCCACAACGATATAATCGTATTCGCCGTCCAGAATCGTCACCGGAATATTCACCGAATAGCCATCAGTCCAGATAGAATACTTCCTGCCACATGGGAAAGCGCTCGCCGGGGGCACGGGCGTCCATCGGCGCGAAGAAAGGCGCCATCGCCGCCTGCCAGCGGGCATTGACCGGGCTTTGCTCGATCCGGCTCCAGGTCGCCTCGAAATCGTCGCAGGTGAAGGTGAGGAACAACTGGGTGCCGCGGCGGAAGATGGAATATTGGGAGATGCCGCAATCCTTCAACAGCGCCAGCATCTCCGGCCAGACGGCGCGGTGCGACTCTTCATATTCGGCGATCTGGGCGGGGTTGAGGTTGAGAGTGAATCCGGCGCGCATCTGTCCTAACCCATGGCATTGCCCAGCCCGATGATCACCGTGGAGGCGACCAGCAGGGCCAGACCGGTGAAAACCAGTGTCAGCGTCTTGCGGCTGGCGCCGCGCCATTCCTTCAGCGCGAAGCCCCACAGGCTG
>CALDFO010000335.1 GCA_937942205.1 uncultured Alphaproteobacteria bacterium | reverse complement strand
GCAAACACCTCGCTGCGCCGTTCGGTACGCTGTCGCTACCGAACTCCCCCGCTCGTCGCTTCGCTCGCGGGGGAAGGAAGCTGGTGGATGCGGAAGTTGCGGCGGAATGCCGGGCTCGAGCCCGGATTCGAGTCTAGACTAGCCGCAACAGAACTGCGGTAGCATCGTCCGAGGTTTTGAAACGCGGATGGCTTTCGCCGCCCGGATCGGCCGCCTCGATGGCGCGCAGCTCCGCGCCCAGCCCCTCCAGGCCGCGGTCCCGCGCCGCCGCCAGCAGCGTATCGGCGCTGTACGCGCCGTAATCGGATGCCAGCGCCAGGAAGCCGTCGGACGCCAGCAAAATCACCGCCCCCGGCGCCAGGCGCAGCACCCGGCGCGACACATGCGCGGCGGCCTGCACATCGGGCATGAACAGCCAGTGGCCGGCACTGCCGATGCGATTGCGCGCCGCGCGCAGATTGTCCAGCAAGGCGGGACGGCTGAGAGCCGCGGCGGGCGAAATGCCTTTTTCCCGCGCCAGGACGGCGGCCCGCGCCGATTCGGCGGCACGCTTGTCGAAGTTCTCGCCGATCACCTGCACCGGCTTGCCCTCCTGCGCCACCAGCGCGGCGCAGTCACCGAACCATAAGAATTCCACCTCTGCCCTCCTCCCCTGCGCGCGCGTCAGCGCGCTGGCGGGGGAGGTGCCCGTAGCAGCGCCTGCAGGCGCATCGGCGAGAGCCGGAGCGCCAAAGGCAAAGCTGCGAAGGGCGGAGGGGGCACAAAAAGCAAGCATCATCGAGGCGCACGGCGTCTGCCACATCGCCTGGGGCGGCATCCGGCGCAGGGCGGCAAAGCTTTTCTGCGCGTCCGCCAGCGCGCCGCGCAGGGCCTTGCGCCCGCCCGCGCCGTCGCGCCGATGCGCCAGCAGCCGCCGCGCCCCGAACTGCGCGATCCAGGCGGCGTCGCTGGGCCCCGGCATCAGCCCATCGCCCAACGGCGTGGCGCCGTCCATCACCACCGCGGCGTGATCGTCATGGCCGAACGCATCCTCATTCGCCTTGGCCGGATCGCCCGGCAGCGACAGCGTGTCCATCACCGCCAGGGTCATGCGCGCTCTTTCCCCACCGCCTCGGCCAGACGGTCGCGCAACGCGCCTTCATCGGCGGCGAAGTCGGTGCCGATCCACCAGTCCTCCACCTGCGCCAGCACGCGGCCCACATGGGGGCCTTCGGCCACCCCCGCCTGCATCACATCGCGCCCGGTCAGCGCAAAGCGCGGCCGCTGCCAGGTCTCGGCCATGGTCATCAACATGCGCCAGGAGATCGGATTGCCGCCGCCCCGCGCCCATTGCAGCAGCACCTTGTCGCGGAAACGCGCCGCGCCGATGCGATACAGCAGCGCGCGGGCATCCTTGGCCGACAGGAACGGCAAGGCCGCCCCGCCCAGCGCCTGTTCCAGCCGGGTGCGGTCGGCGTTGCTGAGTTTCAGCGCGTCGGCGGCGGCATGGGCCGCCTCTTCGCCGTCCGGCAACAGCGCCGCCAGCCGCAGCACGCCGTCGCGCGGCAGGAGATGATCGGCCTCGATCCGGGTCAGCCGTTCCAGGCGCGACAGCTGCAGCGCCCCCGGCAGCAGTTCGGGCAGGATTCCGGTCGCCGCCATCACCCGCAACACCGGCGCGGGATTGCCCGCTTCCAACAGGCGCAGCATTTCCTTCTGCACCCGTTCCGCCGACAGGCCGGACAGCTTGTCCTTGGCGGCGGCGGCGGCGCGCAGGCCATCGGCATCCACCTCGCCCTTGCCGTACCAGGCATGGAAACGGAACAGCCGCAGCACGCGCAGATAATCTTCCGCGATACGCGCGCCCGCCTCGCCCATGAAGCGCACCCGGCCCGCGATCAGGTCTTCCACCCCGGTGGCGTAATCGAACACCGTGCCGTCGGGCGCGGCATAGAGCGCATTGATGGTGAAGTCGCGGCGGGCGGCATCCTCGGCCCAGTCGTCGGTGAAGGCCACCACGGCGTGGCGGCCATCGGTGTCCACATCGCGGCGCAGGGTGGTGATCTCGAACACCTTGTTGCCCAGGATGGCGGTGACGGTGCCATG
>CALDFO010000334.1 GCA_937942205.1 uncultured Alphaproteobacteria bacterium | reverse complement strand
CGGCGTATAGACCAGACCGGATTCGGCCAGGGAGAGTTCGACATGGCGCGTCTCCTTGCTGGAGCCGCGCCCGGTCAGAACCAGATTTTCGATCACCGGCGCATCGAACGGGTGGCGCTTGTCGAATTGGGGCGCGGCGGGAAGCGCCGCCGCCCGCACCGCGACGGAAACCGGCGCACCCGTATCCTTGCGCAATTCCTTGGGCAGCAACGGCTCCAGCGCGGCCATCCATTGCACCGCCGGGGCTTCATAATCCACGTCGCAATCGATCCGCGGCGCGAGCCGGGTGGCGCCCAGCTCTTCCAGGCGGCGGTCCAGGCGCTTGCCGGCCTCGCAATATTTCTCGTAGGTCGAATCGCCCAGCGCCAGAACGCTGAAGCTGAGGCCCGGCAACTTGGGCGCCTTGCGCCCCTCGATGAACTCGAAGAAATTGAGCGCCGATTGCGGCGGATCGCCTTCGCCATGCGTACTGGTGATGACCAGCAGAAAGCGTTCTTCCTTCAGGGCGCGGACCTTGTAGCTGTCCATGTCCACCGCGCGCGCCTGGACGCCCGCCGCCTGCAACCGGCTGGCGAAATCGCGGGCCAGGCCCGTGCTGTTGCCCGTCTCGCTTCCGTACAGGATCGTGATCGCCGCCGTCGCGGGCGCGGTTTCGTCCTGCGGCCCGGCCCCGACGGCCGTCAGCCCGCCCGCCCCCGCCGCCAGGCCGGCAAAATAGCCGCTCACCCAAAGCGCCTGCTCGCGGTCCAGCGTTTTGGCAAAGACTTCCAATTGCGCCAGCTGAGCAGGCGTAAGCTTGGCGGACATGGCCTGTTTGATATCCTGGTTCACAACCGAAGACGTGCCGCCGCCAAGCCCCGCCTCCTCGCCAGGAGCGGGATCCTGGCGCCAGCGTGCGGTGCTCAACATATTACACACATTCTATTGTGTTGTTTTTCAGAAATTACGCCGCCAGACTGTCATTTCTGATATGATGCAGCAAATGAATGTTATTGTTGGATGTAAGCAATTATTTTGAGGTGAAAGGCCGTGGACATCGATCTTGCCAGAACCTTCCTGGCCGTCGTCGCGACGGGCAGCTTTCAGGGCGCCGCCGACCGCCTGAATGTCACCCAGACCGCCGTGAGCGCCCGCATCAAATCGCTGGAAGATGAGTTGGGGCGGCGGCTCTTTATCCGCAACAAGGCGGGGGCGCGGCTGACCGCTCCGGGCGAACGGTTCACCCGCCATGCCAACGCGCTGGTGCAGATCTGGGAAAGCGCCCACCGTCAGATCGCCCTGCCCGTCGGGCGCGAGCATCTGGTCAGCGTCGGCGGCGAACTCAGTCTCTGGAACCCGCTCTTCTCGGACTGGCTGGTCTGGATGCACCGCACGCGGCCCGAGATCGCGCTGCGGGCCGAGGTGGACACCTCCGCCCGGCTGGTGGAGCGCGTCCTGGTCGGCAGCCTCGATGCGGCGGTGCTGTACAGCCCGCAGCAACGGCCCAATCTGGTGGTCGAATTGCTGGCGGAGGAAAAGCTGGTGATGGTCACCACCGCACCCGACGGCCGCTACGACCCGGACAGCTATATCCATGTGGATTGGGGACCGGACTTCACGGCCAATGAGCAGAGCGCCTTTCCCGACCTGGCCGGTCCGCCCATCGCCATCTCGCTGGGGCCGCTGGCGCTGCATTATCTGATGACGGTGGGCGGCAGCGGCTATTTCCGCCAGGGCGCCGTGCAAGCCAGCCTGGAACAGGGCACGCTGCAGCGCGTCCGCGACGCGCCGGAATTTTCACACTCCATCCATCTCGTTCATGCCGAACAGGATGTGCCCGACCTGGCGAGCGTGCGCGAGGGCTTCCGCGCCTGTCTGCAGGCGTACTAGCGCGCGGGCAGCCCGCACGCCGCTAACCCAGCGCCTGGGCAATGCGCGCGCCCAGCGCCATGTCGTCCTCCTTGCCGAAGCCGTGATGCAGGATCGTGCCGTCCCGGCCGATCAGGACCGCGCTGGGGGTTCCCCGCATTCCATAGCGGGTCATGGTCACGGGCATCCCGCCGCCGCTGCCGGCCTCGTCAACGCCGATGGCCATGGTCAGCCGGTACTCATGGATAAAGGCCTCCAGCGCCGCGGGAGTCATGGCCGCATGATGTTCGAACACCGTGTGCAGCCCGATCACCATGAGGTCGGTTTGCTGGAACATGCGGTGCGCCTTCTCCGCCTGCGGCGTGCCGTGGGCGACACAGCCGGGGCACAACATCTGGAAGGCATGAAGCAGCACCGGCCGCCCGCGCAGGCCCGCCAGCGTCAGCGGGTCGGAATTGAACCAGCGGCTGACGGCGATTTCCGGGGCGGCCTGCGGTGTGTCCATAGAATCCCTCTTGAGAATCCCTTTTGCGAAATTCCTCTTGCGACAGCCCGCCGGTTCTAGGCCACGCGCGGGGTGAGCAAGGCGCGCCCATAGGCCAGCGCGAAGATCAGAAACGCCAATATCCAGAAAAGCCCGGACGCCGACAAGAGCGGCATGGTCCAGGCGTCCAGGAACGAGGCCGCGATGCGGGTGAGCGCCGCGGCCGACACCAGGCCATAGATCAGCACGGTTGTGCGGTCCGCCACCAGCGGCCGGCCGGTATGGCCACGGGTGGCGCGCGTCATCACCGCCAGGATCATGGTGCCCATCGCCCCCACCGTCAGCGCATGGATGGCGGCGCTTTGCGGAATCGCCAAGCCCAGGGTGGTCAGCCCCAGCAGCGCGCTGCCGACGATCAGCCAGCCATATGCGACATGGAGAATCAGAAGCAGCGGCTCTTCGCGGACGGCAAGGCCGCGCCACCGCCCCAGCCGCCAGACATTGGCGGCGGCGGCCAGCAGCAGCAGCCAGCCGACCGGCGGACTGGCCGGCAGGAAAGCCCAGACAAGCAAGGCAATATGCAGGGTGATCAACCCGGCCCGGTCGGCCAGGCCATTCGGGGTGGGAAGACCGAACTTGCCCTGCTTGGCCAGCCAGTTGCGGGTGAAGATGGGAATGATGCGCCCGCCGATGATCGACACCAGCACCAGAATGGCGGCGAAACCCAGCCGCCATCCCAGGCCCGGTGGAATCGCCCGGCCCGCCGCCTCCAGATGCATCAGCAGATTGGCGGCGGTCAGCACCCCCATCGGCACCATCAGCATGAGATTGCGGGGCTTGCCCGCGGCGATGAGTTCACGGACGCTGACGCCCATCACCGCCAGCGGAAACAACAGATCCGCCGCGATCGACGGCCACAACGGCCCCAGCGCCGATACCAGGCAGGCGATGCGGCCCAGCAGCCATAACCCGACCAATATCGCCAGCGGCAGGCCCTGCACGAACGGACGCCCCGTCCAGTTCGGCACGGCGGTCAGCAGGAAGCCGCCCACCGCCGCCATGACGAATCCGAACAGCATCTCATGGATATGCCAAGCCAGGGGATCGAACCGGCTGGGCAATGCCCAGCCATGCTCCAGCATCATCAGCCAGAGGCCGATCGCGGCCGCGGCCCACAAAGCGGCGGCCAGGAAAAAGGGCCGGAACCCGGCGGTCAGCCAGGCGGGCGGATGGCCTGGAGCCTCAACAGTCGCGCTGCTCATGATGAACCTTTCTCTGCCGCCTCCATGTTCCTGCCGCCCTTCATGCGCGCGCACTTTTCCTGGTCTTGCCGGTCTTGGCCCTGCCGGACGCCACCGTGCCGGATGCCGCCTTTACCGGCCGCCGGGACGGGCGCAAGAATGCCGCCAGCACCAGGGCCTGATTGTGCTCCTGGTCGCGCGCGCCATAGAGCAGCGTAACGGTTTTTCCCCGGACCAGTTTGCGCAGGGCGTCCACCGCCGGATTGCGCTTCAGTTCCGCGGCGTAGCGGGTGCGGAATTCCGCCCACCGCTCAGGCTTGTGGCCGAACCACTTTCGCAGCGCCGTGGTGGGCGCGACATCCTTTTCCCAGGCGGCGATCCGGGCGTCGGCGCGGCTGATGCCGCGCGGCCAGACCCGGTCCACCAGGATGCGCAGGCCGTCCTTGGCGTCGGCGGGTTCATAGATGCGTTTGGTCTGGATGGTCATGCCGGCCTCATGCACGCAAGAGCACGCGCTCCAGGACGGGATTTTGCCCCGCAAGGTCGGCCAGGGTGTATTCGTCCAGGACCGCGAAATACGCCTGTAACGCCTTGGACAATACCCCGCGCAGCCGGCAGGGCCCCGAGATCGCGCATGTGTTGGACTTGGGATCGAAACACTCCACCATCGTGAAGTCTTCCTCGGTCGCCCGCAACACATCGCCCAGCCCGATCTTCTCCGGCGGGCGCGCCAGCCGCAGACCGCCGCCCCGGCCGCGCACCGTTTCCAGATAGCCCTTGCGGCCCAGCTGAAACGCCACTTTCATCAAATGGTTCTTGGAAATGCCGTAGGCGTCGGCGACCTCCTGGATCGTCACCAGCTCGCCATGCCGCACCGCCACATACATCAGAAGGCGCAGGCTGTAGTCGGAATAGAAGGTCAGGCGCATGCGGCGATTTACCCCGCTTAAAGATGTACCGAATATATTGCTTTACGCCCGGCGCCGCAATAGATCTTTGCGGCAGGCGCCCAATGCGCCGGATCGGTGTGCCCATGACTCTCGAGCGTCCCCGCCGCCAGCCGGTTTCCCCGATGATCGATGAAACGATCATCAAGGATCTGGTGCATGGCTTCTATGCCAGGGTGCGCGACGACGCCCAGCTTGGCCCCATCTTCAACCGCGTCATCGACGACTGGGACGAGCATCTCGCCAAGATGTGCGATTTCTGGTCGTCGGTCATGCTGCTGACCGGCCGCTACAAGGGCAATCCGATGATCGCCCATATGCGGCTGAAGATGGTCCGGCCGGAACATTTCGAACGCTGGCTCACCCTGTTCCGCGCGACCGCCAACGACCTCTGCGATCCCCATGCCGCCGCGCTGTTCGTCGGCAAGGCCGAGAATATCGCCCGCAGCCTGCAACTGGGCATGTTCTACCGCTCGGGCGCCTCGCCGGGCGCGCAGAATCCCGGGCAACACCCCGCCGAATCCCAGCAGTCGCAACAGCCGGAAGGAGAAAGGTCATGAGCGCACACGCCGCACAACGCCAGATACCCGAAGCGCATGAGCCCGCCCCGCCGCCGCCGCCACGCCCGACGGTGGTCGCCATCCCTCCCGTCGAAGCCATGATGCACCCGCATGTCTACCGGATCGCCTTGGGCTGTTGGGCCTGTTTCCTGGCGGTGTTCTGGGCCACCTTCTGGGTGAGCTCCAACGCCCTTTTCCAGGTCGTCATCGGCACCGTCTATGCCGTCATGTTCTTCGGCGTGCCCTATGAGATGAGCCGCATCTATCCGGGCAAGCGCACGTCCGACCGATCCATCTGGCGATTCCTGCGGGAGCCGTTCCAGACCCGCACCGGCACGATGCAGGGCTATGAAGCCCTGCTGCAGGTGATCCTGGTGCCGGTCCTGCTGACGATCGGCGGCACCGTCATCGGCATCGCCATCCGCAGCGCCCGCGCCGTGCAATAAGTTCCATCGCGCATTGAAAGAACGGGGGCCTTGTGCCCCCTTTTTCATTCCGGCGCCGCGTTGCGCCTCACCCGTCCAGAAGAACCGCCAGCAAGGCGATGGTCATGATGGCGAACATCATCGTCATCAGCGCCAGCACCGGCAGGCCCTCAAAGCCGCTGCCGCCCATCCAGACATCCATCGGCGCCTTGGGCGCGGGCGCCGGCAGGCGGGCCACCAGGCTTTTCGCCAGTTCTCCCACATCGCCCCGGTTGCGATAACAGGCCGGGGCGCGGTTGATCTCCGCGATCATGCAGGAGACCGCCGCCGGGCGCGACATGCGGGACAGCCGCTCGGCCTCGGCCCAGGGATCAAGCCCCCCGCGCGCCAGCAGCGTCAGGATGGTCAGCGGCAAGCCGTTCGGCTGCACCCCGATATCGGCGAACAGAAATCCCTCGAAACTGGACAGGCCGGACTGCGAATGGGCTGGAAGAGGCATCACAAGCTCCCTCGCGCCCGCATCCTTTCCGGCGGCGGCTGGCCATCACGATCCGGCGGCCAGTCACCGCGCGCGACAACGTCAAGGATTACGAGCGCCACGCGGCATCGCCCTGTTCCTACCTCCCGCGATATGCCGCGCGCAACCGTCATGCGCGCATTCGGACCGCGATAAATTGCCAGCGATTTTGGTGATGTTATTTGAACCGGTTTGCATTTGAAGAAATGCGTACTGCGCTGTTTTTTCCCATCGCGCGCGAGCACGGAACGGGTGTCAGATGACGCGCCGCGAAAGGACCAGCGCCATGACAACGACATTCGACGCGCGCGCCGAAACGCCCCGTCACCCCGAAAGCCACCATCCCACCGGCTGGCGGCGCTATCTGTATTCGACCAATCACAAGGACATCGGCATGATGTACTTGGCCTTTTCCATCTTCGCGGGGATCATCGGCGGCGGCTTCTCGATGATGATGCGCGCCGAACTGATGTATCCGGGCCTGCAGATTTTTCACGACCCCCATCTCTTCAACGTCTTCGTGACCGGTCACGGCCTGATCATGATCTTCTTCGTCATCATGCCGGCGATGATCGGCGGATTCGGAAATTATCTGGTGCCGCTGCTGATCGGGGCGCCGGACATGGCCTTCCCGCGCATGAACAACATTTCCTTCTGGCTGCTGCCCGTCAGCTTCGCGCTTCTGATTCTCAGCATGTTCGTGGAAGGCGATTCCGGCGGCACCGGCGTCGGCGGCGGCTGGACCGTCTATGCGCCACTCTCGACCTATGGCTCGCCCGGCCCGGCGATGGATCTGGCGATCTTCTCCATCCACCTGGCGGGCGCGTCCTCGATCCTGGGCGCCATCAACTTCATCACCACCATCTTCAACATGCGCGCGCCGGGCATGACCCTGCACAAGATGCCGCTGTTCGTATGGTCGATGCTGGTGACGGTGTTCCTGCTGCTGCTGTCGCTGCCGGTTCTGGCGGGCGCCATCACCATGCTGCTGACGGACCGCCATTTCGGCACGTCCTTCTTCAATCCGTCGGGCGGCGGCGACCCGATCCTGTACCAGCACCTGTTCTGGTTCTTCGGCCATCCCGAGGTGTACATCCTGATCCTGCCGGGCTTCGGCATGATCAGCCACATCATCGGAACCTTCTCCAAGCGGCCGATCTTCGGCTATCTGGGCATGGCCTATGCCATGGTCGCCATCGGCTTCATCGGCTTCCTGGTCTGGGCGCATCATATGTACACGGTGGGCCTGT
>CALDFO010000333.1 GCA_937942205.1 uncultured Alphaproteobacteria bacterium | reverse complement strand
CGGGGCGCATCACCGCGTCCGGATCCTGCGGCTTGCGTTCATACAGAATCTTGCCCGACTTGGTGCGCACGCGCAGGATGCCGAAGGGCTGGACGCCCACGCCGCCATTGGCGAAGGGCGCATAGGCACCGGTCAGTTCCAGCGGCGTGACCACCGAGGTGCCCAGCGCCAGGGACGAGACTTCCATCAGCGGCGAGGTGATACCCAGCCTGTGGGCGGTGCGCGCCACGGTGCGCGGCCCCAGCTCGGCGGTGAGCTGGCTGGCGACCGAGTTGGAGGACTGCGCGAAGGCCTGGATCAGCGGCATCCGGCCCTTGAAGCGGCCTTCATAATTCTGCGGCTTCCAGCCTTTGATGTCGATCGGCGTGTCGTTGACGATCTCGCCGGGCGTGTGGCCATGTTCCAGCGCCGCCAGATAGACGAAGGGCTTGAAGGCGCTGCCGGGCTGGCGCTGGGCGTCGGTGGCGCGGTTGAATGTGGAGGCGGCATAGCTGCGCCCGCCCACCATGGCGCGCACCGCGCCATCGGGCGTCATCGCCACCAGCGCCGCCTGTCCGGCGCGCAGCGCCTCGCCGTCATGGGCCAGGGCCCGCGCCACGGCGCGCTCGGCCAGGCGCTGGGTTTCCAGATCGAAGCTGGTCTCCACGATCACCGGCTCGCCGGTGGGCGCGACATGCTCGTTCAGATGCGCCATCACCCAGTCGGCGAACCAGCCCGAGCCCGGCGTGCCGTTGGTCCGCATGATGCGGGGGCGGGTGGCCTGGGCCAGGGCGCGGGTGCTTGCATCGATCACGCCCGCGCTTTCCATCGCCTTGAGCACCACCTGGGCGCGGGCCAAGCTGGCGTCGGTATCGGCGACCGGATTGTAGCGCGCGGGGGCCTTGACGCTGCCCGCCAGCATGGCCGCTTCGGTCAGGCCCAGTTCGGAGGCGTGCTTGCCGAAGAACTTTTCCGACGCCGCCGCGATACCGTACACGCCCGCGCCGAAATAGACCCGGTTGAGATAGAGGGTGAGGATCTGGTCCTTGGAATAGCGCGACTCCAGATACAGGGCCAGCATGGCTTCCTGGGTCTTGCGCTCCATGGTGCGGCTGGGGCTGAGGAACAGATTCTTGGCCAGCTGCTGCGTCAGGGTGGAGCCGCCCTGCACCACGCGGCCCGTCATCATGTTCTGCACGGCGGCGCGGGTCAGGCCGATGGGATCGATGCCCAGATGCGAACGGAAGCGCCGGTCCTCGATGGCGATAAACGCGCCGGTGACATAATCGGGCAGGTCTTGCGCCTGCACCATCCTGCCTTGCGTCAGGCCGCGCCGCGCGATCTGGCGGCCGTGATCGTCCAGCACGGTGATGTCCTGCGACGGACCGGTAATCATCAGGTTGCGGACATCGGGCAGGCCCGACAGGAAGTGCGAGAAGAACAGCCCGCCGAAGATCAGGCCCCAGGCGCCCAGCATCACCAGCACATAGGGCCAGGTGGCGCGGCGCTTCGGCGGTGGCGGAGGCGGCGGCGGCGGCGCGGCCTGGGCTGCGCCCGCGCGCCGGCGCGGCGCATCGGCGCCACGGGCGGGTCCGCGGTCGATGACGGGGCGGCCTTTTCCCATGCGCCCCAATCTGGCGCCAACTGGTTAACGCGCGTTAAACAAATGCCGAATGTGGGGCCGTCATGGGACAGGCCAGGTGCTCAGGTGCCAGGCACAGAGGTATCAGGCGCAGAGGTGTCAGGCGCAGAGGCGTCAGGCGCTCAGGCGATAGCCGCCGGCTTCCGTCAGCAGAATCCGGGCCTTGGCCGGGTCTTCCTCGATCTTTTTGCGCAGGCGGTAGATATGGGTTTCCAGGGTGTGGGTCGCCACCGCCGGGCCATAGCCCCATACCTCATGCAGCAGGATATCGCGCGGCACGGTTCCGGCGCTGGCATGGAGGAATTTGAGGATGTTGGTTTCCTTTTCCGTCAACCGCACCTTGCGTCCACCGGCCTGCAACAGCTTGGCGCTGGGATGGAAGGTGTAAGGGCCGATCCTCACCGCGCCGTCGCCTTCGGCGGGATGGCTGGACAGGGCGTGCAGCCGCGCCAGCAGGGTGGAAAAGCGGAAAGGCCGCGCCAGGCTTTCAAACGCGCCGCCGCCCTCTGGGCTGTCGCCGTCATCCGTCAGCACCAGCATCGGCGCCGCCAATCCTTCCGCCCGCAGCGCCGCCGCCGTGGCGGCGCTGTCGAGAAGGGCGAAGGCGGGTGGTCCGCCGGCCAGGGTGCGAACGGCTTCCGCCAGATCGGCGGCGGTGACCACCTCATAGCCTTCGCGCGTCAACTGTTCCGCGATGCTGGCGCGCGGCACGGGATCGGCGTCGACCAGAAGGATGCGGGCGGACTGGGGCATCGAGGGGGGTGCGGGGGTTGCGGCGGCAAGTTTAGCGCGGCGGCGCGCGGGGCGGCAAATATTGCCGACGGTGACAGTTTCCGCGCCACCCGATTCCCAGTCTTTGTGCGGCATTTGCTGTGACATTCTTTGGAACGGGCTTTGGCGCGGGCCTTGCTTTGCCTTTGGCATGGTCATGCTGAACGCCGCGATCAAGCAGACATATTATGCTCCCGCGCCCACCCCCGTGGCGGCGGCACAGCCGCCCGCGACGGCGCCGCAGGAAGAAGAAAGTTTCTTCCAGCACATCCTGGATGTGGTGAACCCGCTGCAGCATCTGCCGGTGATCGGCACCATTTATCGCGCCATCACCGGCGAAAAGCTGGACCCGGTGGAGAAGATCGCGGGCGATGCGCTGTATGGCGGATTGTGGGGCGCGGTCTCGGCCGTCGCCAGCGTGGCGTTCGAGGCGATCACCGGCAAGAGTGTGGAAGACACGGTGCTGGCCTGGTTCGACGGCGATACCAAGCCCGATACGCCGCGCGCCGTCGCCGCCAACACGCCCGCCGCGCAGACAGTGGCGATGACCATTCCCGCCGACGCCGACACGGCGGCGCTGAACAGCGCCCTGACCGCCAAGGGCGTCGATGCCGCCCTGGCGGGCCGCGCCATGTATGCCTATCGCCGCAGCGTGTCGCTGACCGACATCGCGCCCGCGCCGGTTCTCGCCGGCCTCCACTGAGGCTATACAGTCCCCATGAATCTGATCGTCACCACCGACGCCGACGGCGCCTGGCTGGACTGGGGCGATGGCCGCCGCCGCGCCGCCATCGGCCCCGGCGGCATCGCCGTCAAGGGCGGCGAGGGCGACGGCATCACGCCGCGTGGCGCCTGGCCGGTGCGCGCGGTGTTCTATCGCGCCGACCGCATCGCGCCGCCGCGCACGGCGCTGCCGTTGCATGTCATCCGGCGTGAGGACGGCTGGTGCGATGCCCCCGATGATCCCAACTATAACCGGCCGGTGACATTGCCCTATCCGGCCAGCGCCGAGACGCTGTGGCGCGACGATCATCTCTATGACCTGGTGGCGGTGCTGGGCTTCAATGACGATCCGGTGGTGGCGGGCAAGGGCAGCGCCATCTTTTTGCACGTGGCCAAGCCCGATTATGCCCATACCCATGGCTGTGTCGCGCTGGCGCGGGACGACGCGCTGGCGGCGCTGGCGCAGCTGCGCCCCGGCGATCAGGTGATGATCCGTTAGGCGCGCGCGCCGAACAGCGCGCTGACTCTGTTTTAAGCGCGCACTCCGAATAGTGCGCTTCCGATCCGCACATGCGTCGCGCCGAATTTCACCGCCAGTTCAAAGTCCCCGCTCATGCCCATGCTGAGATGGTCCAGGCCATGCGCCCGCGCCAGTTTCAGCAGGAAGGCGAAATGCGGCGCGGCATCGTCGGCGGCGGGCGGAATGCACATCAGGCCCTCCAGCGGCAGCTTCAGCGCGCGGGCGTGCGCCACCAGCGCATCCAGGTCGGACGGAAGCACGCCGGCCTTTTGCGGCTCCTCGCCGGTATTGACCTGAATGAACAGGCGCGGCGCATGGCCCGAGCGATCCCGCTCCGCCGCCAGCGCATCGGCCAGCCGGATGCGGTCCAGGCTCTGGATGCAGTCGAACAGCGCCGCCGCTTCCTTGACCTTGTTGGTCTGCAAGGGCCCGATCAGATGCAGTTCCAGATCGGGATAGTCGGCCTTGAGTTGGGGAAACTTGGCCTGCGCTTCCTGCACCCGGTTTTCACCGAACAGGCGCTGTCCGGCGGCCAGCGCGGCGCGGATGCCCTCTTCCGATACCGTCTTGGACACCGCGACCAGATGGGTGGCGGGCGCAGGGTTGATCGCGGCCTTTCGCGCCGCTGCGATGCGGGCCAGAATATCCGCGAGATTATTTGCTAGATTGTTCGTCACCGACATGCGCGCGAACCTATCCAAGCACCAGCAGCGCTTCAACCCCGACTTGCCGCTGGTGCTGATGACCGACGACCGTGACGCCGACTGGGCAGGCGCGGCGCGCAGGCTGCCGCGCGGCGGTCTTGTGGTGATACGCGCGCGCGACGCGGCGCGGCGGCGGGCGCTGGCCGAAAGGCTGCACGGCCTCGCGCCGCTGCTGATCGCCGGCGACCCGGCGCTGGCGGAACGGATCGGCGCGGCGGGCCTGCACCTGCCGCAAGTCCGCATGGGCGAGGCGCTGCACTGGCGGGCACGCCGCCGGGACTGGATCATCACCGCCTCGGCCCACTCGCTGGCGGCGCTGATGCGGGCCGGGGCGCTGGATGCGGTGTTCCTGTCGCCGGTCTTTCCCACCGCCAGCCATGCGGGCGCGCCCTGCCTGACCCCGGCGCGCGCCGCCCTGATCGCGGCGCGGGCGCCGGTGCCGGTCTATGCCCTGGGCGGTGTCACCCCGGCCAATGCGGGCCTGCTGGGGCCCGCTTTCAGCGGCATCGCGGCCATCGGGGCATTCCTTCCGGCCGCCTCCCCCGTCCGGCGCGGGAGCCGCTGATCTTTACCAATCCGCAATGGGGCCCCGGCGGCGGACCGATCCGCCCGCGGGTGCCGGTAAGTCCTTTGCGGGCCAGCGAAACCGGGCGCGGGTGCGAAATCCGCCCGCCGTTGCACGGGGGCATCACCGCCGGTATAAGCCGCTGTCGGCCCTGCCGCCCTTTCAAGGAAAAGACGCCCCATGCGAGTTCCGACTGCCCTTGCCCGCGCCGCCGTCCTGGCCGGTTCCCTGGCGCTGGCCGCCTGCGGCTCGTCCAATCGCGGCATCGACATGGAAACCGGCACCAGCGCCATCGCCAGCGGCTCCACCCGCGTCACCCTGGGGGTCAATTCCTTCCTCTGGCACGCCTCGCTCAACACCCTGTCCTTCATGCCGCTGGTCTCGGCCGACCCGTTCGGCGGCGTGATCATTTCCGACTGGTATGTCGCGCCCACCGCCCCGGACGAGCGGCTGAAAGTGACGGTCTACATCATGGACCGCGCCTTGCGCGCCGACGGCCTGAAGGTGGTGGTGTTCCGCCAGACCCGCAGCGGCGCGGGCTGGACCGACGCCGCCCCCAGCCCCGACACCGCCCACAAGCTGGAAGATTCCATCCTGACCCGCGCCCGCGAACTGCGTCTCGCCAGTCTCGGCAACGGCTAACCCCGCCGGAGAGTGTGCATGGCGCGTTACAACGCCAAGGAAGCCGAACGTCATTGGCAGCAGGAGTGGGAACGGCGCGCGCTGTTCTCCACGCCCACCGACGCCACCAAGCCCAAATGCTATGTGCTGGAGATGTTCCCCTATCCGTCGGGGCGCATCCATATGGGCCATACCCGCAACTACACCATGGGCGATGTGATCGCCCGTTTCCGCCGCGCCCAGGGCTATAACGTGCTGCATCCGATGGGCTGGGACGCCTTCGGCCTGCCCGCCGAGAACGCGGCGCGCGACAAGGGTGTCAGCCCCCGCGACTGGACCTATGAGAATATCGCGGCGATGCGCGAGCAGCTCAAGATGATGGGCCTGTCCATCGACTGGAGCCGCGAATTCGCCACCTGCGACGAGGCGTACTACCACCAGCAGCAGAAGCTGTTCCTGGATTTCTACAAGGCCGGTTTCGTCTATCGCAGTGAAGCCGATGTGAACTGGGATCCGGTGGACATGACCGTGCTCGCCAACGAGCAGGTGATCGACGGGCGCGGCTGGCGCTCCGGCGCGGTGGTGGAGCGGCGCAAGCTGTCGCAATGGTTCTTCAAGATCACCGCCTTCGCCGAGGAATTGCTGACCGGGCTGGACACGCTGGACCGCTGGCCGGAAAAGGTCCGCACCATGCAGAAGAACTGGATCGGCCGCAGCGAGGGCCTGCGCTTCCGGTTCGCGCTGTCGAACGGCGAAAAGCTGGATGTCTTCACCACCCGTCCCGACACGCTGTTCGGCGCCTCCTTCGTGGCGTTGTCGCCCGATCATCCGCTGACCCAGCAACTGGCCAAGGCCGATCCGAAACTCCAGGATTTCATCGCCGAATGCCGCAAGACCGGCACGGCGGAAGCGGAAATCGAAAAGGCCGAGAAGCTGGGCTACGATATCGGCCTCACCGCCGCCCATCCCTTCGATCCTGACTGGAAGCTGCCGGTGATGGTGGCGAATTTCGTGCTGATGGGCTACGGCACCGGCGCGATCTTCGGCTGCCCCGCGCACGACCAGCGCGACCTGGATTTCGCCCGCAAATACAGGCTGACGGTGACGCCGGTGGTGGTGCCATCGGACGCCGATCCCAAGACGTTCGATGTCGGCAAAGAGGCCTATACCGGCCCCGGAAAGCTGGCCAATTCGCGCTTCCTGGACGGCATGACGGTCGAACAGGCCAAAGCCGAGGTGGCGGCGCGGCTGGAACAGGCGGGCAACGGCGAGCGCACGGTGAATTATCGCCTGCGCGACTGGCTGGTGTCGCGCCAGCGGCCCTGGGGCTGCCCGATCCCGATGATCCACTGCGCCACATGCGGCGTGGTGCCGGTGCCGGTGGAGCAGCTTCCGGTCAAGCTGCCCGAAACCATCGACTTCAGCGTCAAGGGCAATCCGCTCGACGCCGACAGCGCCTGGAAGACCGTCGCCTGCCCGACCTGTGGCGGCGCGGCGCTGCGCGACACCGACACGCTGGATACCTTTGCCGATTCCTCCTGGTATTTCGCGCGCTTCACCAATCCGGCCTCGGATACGCCGGTGGATCGTCAGGCGGCCGATTACTGGCTGCCGGTCGATCAGTATATCGGCGGCATCGAACACGCGATCCTGCATCTGCTCTATGCGCGCTATTTCACCCGCGCCATGCACAAGCTGGGGCTGGTGGGCGTGGCCGAGCCGTTCGCGTGGCTGTTCACGCAAGG
>CALDFO010000332.1 GCA_937942205.1 uncultured Alphaproteobacteria bacterium | reverse complement strand
CGCTGGCGGCCAGATAATCGCCCAGCCCCGAGCCGCGGAACGCGGTAGCCTGGGCGATCACGAACTTGCCCTGGTCGCGGAAACGCCGCACCGCCGCCGCGATCTCCTGCGCCTGGGCGGTGGAAATCGCGCCGTTGCCCAGTTGCATCACCGCGCCCTTGACCCGCGCGTCCTTGCCCGCCGCCTCCAGCCCCAGCACCAAACCCATCACCGTCAGGCGGCGCGGGGTGAAGACGCTGGTGGGCGAGGCCGCGGAATCGGGCAGCGCCTCGCGCAGGTCCATGGTCACCACCATCGTGCCGGGCAAGCCATCGCCCCGCGCCAGGCCGATCACGAACAGCACGCCCAGCACGATCAGCAGCAGCACCGCCGCCCTGGCCAGCGTGTTCACCACGCTCATCAGAATGGCGCGGACCCAGGCAAGGAAGCGGATCATGAAATGCCCTTCGGGAAAATATGAGAGTCCCACCATAGTGGAAAAAACCCGGCCCCCATAGGGCGCCGGGTTTTGTTGTTTTTCGGTTTCAGCTTACTCTCGCCCGCTACGCGGGCTTCGAACGCTGAAACCACCTCCCCTTCCGGCGTGCTGACGCACGCGAAGGGGAGGCGGGCCTGAGCTTGACCTCAGCTAATGCTTCAGGGCGTCGCGGACGGCATCCTTGGCGCCGCCCACCGCGTTCTGAATCTTGCCCTTGGCCTTGTCGGCCGCGCCTTCGGCCTGCAGCTTGGCGTCGCCGGTCATCTTGCCGGCAGCTTCCTTGATCGCGCCCTTGGCCTGGTTGGCGGCGCCTTCGATACGGTCCTTGTGCATGAAATCTCCTGAAAAACGGGGGTTAAGCGTCGGGGAACGCCGGGGATATAACGAGGCCGGAACCGGGCGGTTCCGTGTAACTTTTTCCATTCCGGCGCAGAGGGCGGCTGCTATGCTCCCCGCCGGAGGCCCCGATGCAGAGACGGCAATTCCTGTTCCGCCTGACCGCCGGCGCCGCGCTGTGCGCCGCGCCGCCCGCATTCGGTTATGAGGTGCAAAAGAGCGACGCGGAATGGAAGGCGCTTCTTTCCCCCGCCGCCTATGACGTGCTGCGCCATGAGGGCACCGAGCCGCCCTTCTCCTCGCCCCTGGACGAGGAACATCGCAAGGGCGTCTTTGCCTGTGCCGGATGCGGCCAGGCCCTGTTCGATTCCCGCACCAAGTTCGACAGCGGCACCGGCTGGCCCAGTTTCTGGGAGCCGCTGCCCAAGGCGGTGGAGACGCGGCGCGACATCCGCCTAGCCATGATCCGCACCGAGGTGCGCTGCCGCCGCTGCGGCGGCCATCTGGGCCATGTCTTCGATGACGGGCCCAAGCCCACGGGATTGCGTTACTGCATGAACGGGGTGGCTTTAAGGTTTACCCCCTCCCCCCTTCGCACCTGATCGGTGCTACGGGGACCTCCCCTCTTCGCACCTGATCCCACGCAAGAAAAAAGGCCGGTGGTCGCCCACCGGCCTTTTTCTGTCTGTGTGCGTGCCGCTTACGGGGCGGGCGCGGCCGGAACCGGGGCCGCGGGCGCGGCGGCGGGCTTGGTCGCCTTGGCGCGCGCCTGTTCGGCCATCTGGCTCTGGGCGGCGGCAAAGCCGTCCAGCGAGAAGCGCAGTTCCACCGGCTTGCCCGTGGAATCGGCGACCACGATCACCTTGGCTTCCTTCGACGACTTGGCCAGCGAGGCGATGGCGGCATTGTCCACCGGCATCTCCACGAAGCAGCCGGAGCGGTCGCAGCGGCTGTATTTGAGCACCGGCGACTTGTAGCTGCTGGTCTGGATCACCACGCCCTTGGCGATGGAGGTCTCCAGCGGCACCGCGATCTGGATGCCGTGACGGTTCAGGCTGGGCACGAAGGCGACCGACACCGACAGCACACGCTGCTGGGTGCGCTGGTCCTGCATCTCCTGGTACATGTCACAGGGTGCGACGCTCTGCACCTGGAAGCAGCGCACGGCCCAGTCGCCCACCATCTTGATGTCGGGCGGACCGGCGGGGCGCTGCGGGGTTGCGGCGGGCGCCGCGCCTTGCGCGAAGGCCGCGCCGGAGGCCAGCACCAGGGCGGCGACGGCGCCCGAAAGGCTGCGGGAAATCATCATGAGAAGAGCCTCCAGAACCAGGAATTGCGGCGGGCGTCGAGCGCCTTGTAGGACGACATCGCGGTGTTATAGCCCTTGAAGGAGACCGGCGCGGCGGCCTGACGGCCATCGGCCATCACGAAGGCGATGCGGGCTTCCTGATTTTCCTTGAGCGCGGACGACATCTTGTCGTCGAAGTCGGCCAGCACCACGCAGCCCACGCTGTTGCAGGTGCGGAAATTCAGAACCTTGATCGGATCCTTGCCGATGGTCAGGCCCATATTGGCCTGCAGCGCCACGCCATAGGGCAGTACGAAGCCGATCACCGGCTTGCCGCCGTCGCGCGTATCCTTGGTGATGGTTACGCGGGCCAGCGGGGCCTGGGTGCCGGCATCCAGGATGTCGGAGGACAGTTCGCAGACGCCCTGCGCGACCTGGGCCGACGGGCAGGTCACGCGCCAGTCGTCATAGTCGGCGATGGTGCCGGCATGGGTGTTGTAGGTGGCCACGCCGCGCACCATCCAGCCTATGGCAAGGCCGACCAGCAGCGCGACACCACCCACGACAAGACGTTCAGTCTGTATTTTCATGGTTCGGGTTCGCTTTGAATTTCTTCGGATTTGCCCAAAAAACAGCCCTGGGGCCACCCATCTGGTGCAAGCCGGGGCGAGGAACTACCAGATCGGACGGGCAAAAGAAACGCCCCGATAGAGGGTTATCGGGATTTTCACCCCGCCTAGCGGGCGGCGGCAAAGCCGCCTTTTCCGCTATCGGTGGGCCAGAAGCACCGGATCGGGGCGGTAATGGTCCGGCCAGACCCGCGCCAGGGCCGCTACTTTGGGGGCGTCATGGACGCGGATATAGGAATCCCCGGGGTTCCGCGCCATGTAGTCCTGGTGATAGTCCTCGGCGGCATAGAAGGCCGCCAGCGGCTCCACCCGGGTGACGATGGGCCCGGTGAACAGCCCGGCGGCGTCCAGCTGGGCGATATAGGCGCGGGCGATCTCGGCCTGGCGCGGCGTGACGGCGAAGACCTGCGACCGGTAGCTGGGCCCGTGATCGGGCCCCTGACGGTCGAGCTGGGTGGGGTCATGGGCCACCGAGAAATAAATCCGCAGCAGCGTGCCGAACGACACCTGTTTGGGATCGAAGGTGATCTCCACCGCCTCGGCATGGCCGGTGGTCTCGCGGGCCACCTGTTCATAGGTGGCGGTTTCCTTCGCGCCGCCGGAATAGCCGGAGACGACGCGGCTCACGCCCTTCACATGCTGGAAGACACCCTGCTGGCCCCAGAAGCAGCCGCCCGCCAGCACCGCCACCTCGGTATCGGCATCATTGGCCATGTCCAGCACCGGCGCGGGGATCGGCTTGTTGAGGTCGCCCGCCGCCACGCGGGTGGGAAACAGGCCGGCGCCGAAGGCGGCGATCAGCCCGGCGGCGGCCATGACAAGATAGAGGGGAGTATTGCCGGACATTGCTCACCTGTCTCCACGCAAAGGCGGTCAGGCGAACCGGTCCGCCGCCGCCCGGATGGCATCATACACCAGATCGAGTTCCGCCGCCGTCACGCAATAGGGCGGCATCACATAGATGGTGTTGCCCAGCGGGCGCAGCAATATCCCATGGCCATGGAAAAAGCGGGTGAGTTCCGGCCCCAGGCCCGCCAGATAGCCGGGATCGGGCACGTCCAGGTCCAGCGCCGCGATGGTGCCCAGACGGCGCGGCCGGGCGAAACGCGGATCGGCGCGAAAGGACGCCAGCCGTTCCTCCTGTCGCGCGCCCAGCGCCGCGATACGGTCCCGCACCGGCTCCTCCCGCCAGATCGCCAGATTGGCACGCGCGGCGGCGCAGGCGATGGGATTGGCGGTAAAGGAACTGGAATGGAAAAAGGTGCGGCGGCGATCGGTGGGATAATGCGCCTGGAAGATTTCCGCCGTGCAGAGCGTGACCGCCAGCGGCAGCGAACCGCCGGTCAGCCCCTTGGCCAGGCAGAGAATGTCGGGGGTGATGCCCGCCTGCTCGCAGGCGAACAGCGTGCCGGTGCGGCCGAAGCCCGTCATCACCTCGTCGGCGATGAACAGCGCGCCGTGACGCGCGCAAAGAGTCTTCATCTTGCGAAGGATATCGGCATCATAGGTCAACATGCCGCCCGCGCCCAGAATGAGCGGCTCCACGATCAGGGCGGCGGCATCCTTCGCCGCCGCCTCCAGCGCCGCCAGGGTGGCGCAGGCATTGTGAGACGGGAACGGCAGCCGCACCACATCGAACAGCAAGGGATCATAAGGCGCGTTGAACACGCCGCGCGCGCCCGCCGACATGGTGCCCACCGTGTCGCCGTGATAGGCGTGCTCCAGCGCGATGATCTTGGTGCGCGGCTTGCCGCTGTTCTTCCAGAAGCCCAGCGCCATCTTCAGCGCCACTTCCACGGCGGTGGAGCCGCTGTCGGAATAGAACACATGCGCCAGCGGCGCCGGGCCGCCGGACGGCACGATGCGGATCAGTTCGCGCGCCACATCCTCGGCGGGCTGGTGGGTGAAACCGGCGAAAATCACCTGGTCCAGCGCATCGGCCTGGGCCTTGATGGCCTCCACGATCTTGGGATGGCGATGGCCATGGGTGATGACCCACCAGCTTGATATGGCATCCAACAGTCGCCCCTCCCCCGGCGCGCGCGACAGCGCGCTTGCACCGGGGGAGGCGGCTGTAGCAGCGCCCTCGCTGCGAAAGCCGGAGGGGGCCAACTGTAACCAACTTCCTTCGCCGCGCGTCACCAGCGGACTGTCGCCTTGCAGCGCATGTTGGGTGAAGGGATGCCAGACCGGGGATGTCACAGGAAATCCTCGCGGCGGAAATTTTGCGCCATTGCCCGCGCCAGGCTGTCGCGGGTCAGCGGCGAAAGGATGGGCAGGCGGCCCAGCCGCTTCACCGCGCCCTTTTCGGCGATGATCGCCTCGCTCTCGGCATTCTCCGCGCCGATGAAGGCCACCCCCAGCAGCGGAATGGCGCGGGCGCGGATCGCCTCCAGCGACAGCAGGGTGTGGTTGATGGTGCCCAGGGCGGTGCGGGCGCACAGCACCACGGGCAGCTTCCAGCGCGCGAAGACATCGATGAACAGCGTCTGGCGGGTCAGCGGCACCATCAGGCCGCCCGCGCCCTCGATCACCAGCGGGCCGTCCGGCGGCGCCAGCGCGGCGGGGTCGATGGTCAGATGGTCGGCGGCGGCGGCCTGGTGCGGCGAGGCCGGCAGCGAAAGGATATAGGCTTCCGGCGCGATCCGCGCGCCCGACAAGGTCCGCACCGTGGCGGAATCGCGCGGCTCGCCCGCCTGCACCGGCTTCCAGTAGCGCGCCCCCAGCAGGCCCGCCAGACCGGCGGCGAACACGGTCTTGCCCACATCGGTGTCGGTGCCGGTGACGACAATCCTCATGTGACGACAATCCTCATGTGACGACGATCCTCATGCCTGTTCCATCTCCAGCGCCAGGTCCGCGAACAAGGCGTCCAGATCGGCGGGCGTCACATGCAGGGTCAGGGCGATGCGCAGCCGGGCGGTGTTCTCCGGCAC
>CALDFO010000331.1 GCA_937942205.1 uncultured Alphaproteobacteria bacterium | reverse complement strand
CGAAGTCGCAAACACCTCGTTGCGCCATCTCCCCCCGCCAATGGCTTCGCCATGCGGGGGGAGAAAGCCGGCGGATGCGGAGGGTCGCGCCGCGATATGCGGCGCTCGAGATCATTCTGTATGCCCCCCTCTGTCGCAACTCGGGTTTGCGAAGTCGCAAACACCTCGTTGCGCCATCTCCCCCCGCCAATGGCTTCGCCATGCAGGGGGAGAAAGCCGGCGGATGCGGAGAGTCGCGCCGCGATATGCGGCGCTCGAGATCATTCATTGGGGAAATCTAAACCGATTTCCTTGTAATGATCGCTTTTTTCCGCCCAGTCCTCGCGCACCTTGACGAACAGGAACAGGTGGATGCGGCGGCCGAACAGGGTTTCCAGTTCGGTGCGCGCCAGTTCCCCGATCTTCTTGATGGTGGCGCCGCCCTTGCCCAGCACGATGGCCTTCTGGCCGTCGCGCTGGACATAGATCACCTGGTCGATCTTCACCGAGCCGTCGCGGCGCTCTTCCCATTTCTCGGTTTCCACCGCGCTGGAATAGGGCAGCTCGTCATGCAGGCGCAGATAGATCTTCTCGCGCGTCACCTCGGCGGCCAGCAGGCGCGAGGGAATGTCGGCGGCCTGGTCTTCCGGATACAGCCAGGGGCCTTCGGGCATCCGCGCCGCCACCCAGGCGGCGATATCGGCCACGCCTTCGCCCTTCAGGGCGGAAACCAGGAAGACATCCTCGAACACGCTTTCGGCGTGAAAACGCTCGACCAGCGGCAGCAGGTCGGTGCGCTTCATGCCGTCGATCTTGTTCAGCACCAGGGCGCGCTTCTGCGCGGGCGTTTCCTTGAGGCCCTCCAGGATCGCCAGCGTGTCGCGCGCGCCGGGGCTGTTGGCGTTTTCCGTCAGGTCGGCGGCGTCCACGATCAGCAGCGTGGCGTCGGCTTCCTGTGCCCCCGCCCAGGCCGAGGACACCATCGCCCGGTCCAGGCGGCGGCGCGGCCGGAAGATGCCCGGCGTATCCACGAACACGATCTGGGTCTGGCCCGCGATGGCGATGCCGCGCACCGGCATCCGGGTGGTCTGAACCTTGGGGCTGACGATCGCCACCTTGGAGCCGACCAGCGCATTGATCAGCGTGGACTTGCCCGCATTGGGGGCGCCGATGATGGCGGCGAAGCCGCACCGTGTCGTCATGTCTCGACCTTTGCCAGCAGCCTGGCGGCGGCGTCCTGTTCGGCCTGCCGCTTGGAATTGCCCTCGCCGCGCACCGGGTCATGCCCCGGCACGGCGGCCTCCACCACGAAATGCGGCGCATGGTCCGGCCCGCTGCGCTCCACCAGCGCATAGACCGGCGCGGCGGTGTCCTTGCCGCGCGCGGACGATTGCGCCCATTCCTGCAACCCGGTCTTGGCGTCGCGCGTGTCGGCCAGCGGATCGTCGAACATGCCCGCCCAATA
>CALDFO010000330.1 GCA_937942205.1 uncultured Alphaproteobacteria bacterium | reverse complement strand
AGGAAGTTGGTGACATAGCCAAGCTGGAAATCGGTTTCGGGGGCGCGGGCGCCCACCGACTGGCCGCGCCCGATCACCAGCGGCGGCAGGTCGCCGCCGCCCATCAGGCTGCTGAAGCCGTTGGCCATGCCGGGTGAGGGCCGGCTGACCGACAGGCCCAGCGCGGCCTCGCCGAACAGGCCATGCTTGGCGATGGCGATGGCATAGGACTGTTCGCGCGTATCGGACTTGAGGCCGCCGCGCTGGTCGAGCTGCGTCATGCCTTCGCTGAACGAGGCGGTGGTCACCCAGCCCTGTCCCAGATTCATCCGGGCGGCGACATTGATGGCATTGGTCAGGGCGCGCGGCGCGATGGCGGCGGCATTGGCCACACCCACCGGCACGCCGCTGCGCTCGGCCGAGATGCCGCTGACATCCAGCCCGATGGCGCGCGAGATGTCCCAGGACAGGCCCGCCAGCAGCGAGCGCGTCTGGCTGGGGTCATAGGACAGCGCCAGGTTGCCGCTGGTCAGGATGGGATCGAACCGGAAACGGTCCAGCCGCTCGCTGTTGATCGACGCGCCCAGACGCAGCTTCACATCGTCCGACGGCAACAGCGTCACGCCGGTATAGCGGCCGCCATTGGCCAGATCGAGATAGGGCGCGGTGACCGCCGACAGGAAGGGCGACGGGGCGCGGTCATAGCTGGAAAAGCGCGTGCCGATATCCATGCCCTTGGCGACATCCAGCGCCAGGTTGGGCGACAGCACCGTGCTGCTGGCGAAGGCCGGCACCGGCTCGCCCGCGAACAGGCCGGACCGATAGCCCAGCGCGGCGGCGACCTGGGGCTGCAACGAGAAACCGGCGACGCCGTCGACGGACAGTTCGTGGCTGGAGCGCGCCTTGCCCGCACCGAAGGATTGCAGGCTGAGAGGCAGTTCGGCGGCGCGCGCGGGCACGGCCGCCGCGAACGCGACGGCAAACCCCACGGCCAGCACCGCAGAATGCCCGAACTTCCTCATCGCTCACCCCTGTTCAGGGGCCCCTTTGTACAAGGTGATAGTACCGGAGGCCTCCTTCCAGCTCCAAGGGAAAAGGCAGGTTTTCTGCGGCTTTCGCGCCACAGGCGCGGCTTACAATGGGGACAGGCTTGCTCCTCGGTTAACAGACATTGTAATTAAATTACAATATCGGGGCTGCACCGTGCCATTTGCCGATCTGGGAGACATTTCGCTCTGGTTCGAGCGCCGGGGAAGCGGCCCGCCGCTGCTCCTGATCGGCGGCACGGGCGGCGACCTGCGCCGTCCCGAAACCCGCTTCGACGGTCCGCTGGCCCGCCATTTCGACCTTCTGGCCTATGACCAGCGCGGGCTTGGTCAGAGTCTGGGTCAAAGCCTGAGTCAGGGGGCGGACGCGCCATACCGGATGGCCGATTATGCCGATGACGCCGCCCGGCTGATGGCGGCGCAAGGCTGGGACAGCGCGTCGGTGATGGGCGTCTCCTTCGGCGGGATGGTGGCGCAGGAACTGGCGCTGCGTCATCCGGCCCGGGTGCGAAAGCTGGTGCTGTGCTGCACGGCCCCCGGCGGCGCGGGCGGCGCATCCTTCGCCTATCACGCTTTGCCGCCCATGCCGCGCGAGGCGATGGCGGCCTTGAAAGTGCGGCTGTCCGATATCCGCCATGACGATGTCTGGGCCGCGGCCCATCCGGCGGCGTATCGGCGGCGGCTGGCGCTGGCCGCCGCCGATCCCTATGCGGACGAGCCGGGCCATGCCGAGGGCGCGCGCCGCCAGCTCTTGGCCCGTGCCGGACACGACGCCTGGGACCGGCTGCCCGCCGTCGCCTGCCCGGTCCTGGTGGCGGGCGGGCGCTTTGACGGCATTGTGACGGCGGACGTCGTGGAACGGCTGGCGCATCGCATTCCGGGCGCGCAATTGCAGGTCTTTGAAGGCGGCCATTTCTTCCTGCATGAGGACAAGCGCGCCTATGCGGCGATCATCGCGTTCCTGGAGAGCCCGCCCTAGGCGTCCGCCTGCGCCGCCAGCCGCGCCAGGGCGCGGTACAGATCGTCCGGCCGGTAGGGTTTCTGCAGCACCGGACGATCGGAAAACCGTTCGGGAATGCCGCGCTCGCCATAGCCGGTGGCGAAGATGAAGGGCGTGCCGCGCGCCGCCAGGCGCTCGGCGAAATCGAACACCGTCCGGCCGTTGAGATGCACATCCAGGATCGCCAGGTCGTAATCGGGCGGATGCGATAGGGCATCGGACAAATGCGACACCACGCCCGCGACGGCATAACCGGACTCGGTCAGCAAATCCTCCAGGAACAGGGCGACGACGACTTCGTCCTCCACGACCAGCACACGCGCGCGCGCCATAGTTCCCCCATCCGTCATGGCAGCTTCATCACCCATTCGCAGACCAGTCCGCCGGGAGCGAAGTCCAGACTGACCACCCCGGACAGCTCCCGGCCCAGGCCATGCTCGACCAGGCGCAGGCCGAAACCCTTGCGCGACGGCGCCGTCACCGGCGGCCCGCCTTCCTCCTGCCAGCGCAGCTTGAGCCGCTTGCCGTCCCCATCCAGCGTCCAGCTCACCGTCACCAGGCCGGTGTCGTTCGACAGCGCGCCATAGGCGGCGGCATTGGTGGCCAGTTCGTGAAAGCCCATGCCCAGCGCCAGCGCGCGCTTGGGGTCCAGATGCACCGCCGGGCCGTCGACGGTGAAGCGGGTGCGTTCCTCCTCCCGCCAGGGGCGCAGGGCGCGGCGCACCACGCCCTCGAAGGACGCGCCTTCCCAGCTGTCCAGCGTCAGCAGGTCGTGCTGGCTGGACAAGGCGAACAGCCGCGCGATGAAGGCGTCGCGCGCGGGCCGGTCCGCGCTCTTGAGCGTCTGCATCGCCATCGCCTGGACGGTGGCCAGGGTGTTCTTGACCCGGTGGTTGAGTTCGTCGAGCAGGGCGTTCTGCTGCCGCTCGACGCGGCGGCGATGCTCGATCTCCAGCGCCAGGCTGTCGGCCGACCGGGCCCGCTCGCGCTCCGCCTCGAAGCTTTCGGTTCCGGCGACCCCCAGGGCGATCTGGCGCGCCACCAGCGCGGCGAACGCCTCGAAACCGTCGTCGCCCAACCGCCGGCAGGGATTGACGCCCAGGATCAGCACGCCGCCCGGCGTGGCATCGGCACTGGTGGACAGGGGCAGCAGCATCGCCGTATCGGGCGCGGCG
>CALDFO010000329.1 GCA_937942205.1 uncultured Alphaproteobacteria bacterium | reverse complement strand
CCCGCCGGCACCGTCTCGCCCGCCAGCGTGCTGGACGATTTTCCCCATGTCACCCTGACCAAGGGCGATCTCAGCGCCCGGGTCTATCTGCCGGTGCAATTCGGATTTTATCGCGGCACCCGCTTCGACCATGCCGGCATCGTCACCCATGCCACCTATAAGGGGCAGGTCTATGCCGATTACTGGTTCAAGGGCATCTCGGCCAATGTCCATGACTTCACCTATGAGGCGGACGGCAGCATCGTGGCCCATACCTGCTGCGCGGTGACCGGCCCGGCGGAGGAGTTCGACGATATCGGCTATGCCGAGGCGGGCAAGGGCGGCGACTTCCTCAAGATCGGCGTCGGCATGTTGAGGCGCAACGACGATACATACGACCACGCCTTGAACTATACCGTCACCAATGGCGGCACGCGCAGCACCAGCCGCATCAAGGATGGTATCCGTTTCACCCATGTCCTGAACGACAAGTCCGGCTATGGCTATCACTATGTGAAGACGGTGACGCTGGTCAGCGGCAGCCGGATGACCATTTCCCACACCCTCAAGAATACCGGCCGCAAGCCGCTGAACAGCGCCGTCTATGCCCACAATTTCCTGACCCTGACGCCGGGCAATGAAGGCATCGAACTGAAGGCGCCCTTCGCCCTCAAGAACGAGCGGCCGCTGAACCCCGCTTTGGCCAGGGTGGAAGGCAACACCCTGCGCTATGTCGGCACCATGACGGGACAGGATTCGGTGTCCTCGCCCTTCACCGGCTACGGCCCGTCGGCCAGCGATTTCGATTTCACGGTGACGGCGACCAAATCCGGCTTCGGCCAGCGCATCCGGGCCGACCAACCCCTGGCCCGCATCGCCATGTGGTCGGTCAGCAGCAATTTCAGCTGGGAGCCCTATGTCGGCATCGCCCTCAAGCCGGGCGAGAGCAAGAGCTGGACCTATACCTACGACTTCTTCGGACCCGGCGAGAAGTGAAGCATCTGGCGGCCCTGGTTGTCCTGGCCTGTGCCGCCACCGCACAGGCGCAGGCCGCAACGCAGCCCGCCAGCGCCTTGGACGACCGGTCGCATCACATCATCGGCAACGGCCTGGTCCGCGCCACGGTGTTTCCGCCCGGCGAAAACGCCCTGTATCGCGGCACCCGTTTCGACCATGCCGGGATCGTGATGCACGTTACCTATCAGGGGCAGGATTACAGCGACTGGTGGTTCGACCGTTTCGTCACGGACCCGCGCGATACTTCCCGCCAGCCGCCGGGCACGGTGACGGCCTGTTGCGCGGTCAGCGGCCCGGTGGAGGAATTCGCCGCTGTGGGTTTCGAGGAAGCAGGAACTGGCGGGCGTTTCCTCAAACCGGGGATCGGGATTTTCCGGCGCGACAATGACGATCCGCTGCGCTTCCCCACCCTGCCCGGCCTGAACACCGGCACGCGCGGCTTCACGGCCACCGCCACCGGCGCGCATTTCACCCACGATCTGGACGATCCGTTGTCGGGTTATGGCTATCATTACGACAAGCGGGTGGAACTGGTGCCGGGCCAGCCGCGCATGGTCATCTCCCATCTTCTGACCAACACCGGCACAAAGCCCATTGTCACCACGGTCTTCAATCACAATTTCCTCACCCTCAGTCCCGGCAACGCGCATATCCAACTCACCGCGCCCTTCGCGCTGAAAAACGAAAAACCGTTGCCGCCTGAGCTGGCGGTGGTGGAGGGTAAGGCCCTGCGCTATCGCAAGGCGCTGACGCCCGGAGAAACAGTGCAAAGCCCCTTCACCGGTTTCGGCGCCACGCCGCGCGACTATGATTTCCGGGTGGTCAACACCGCCACCGGCTTCGGCCAGCGCATCCGCGCGGACCAGCCCATCGCGCGGATCAACCTGTGGTCCATTCACACCAATTTCAGCTGGGAGCCTTATATCGCCATCGCGCTCAAGCCGGGCGAGAGCAAGCGCTGGACCTATACCTATGACTTTTTCGGCCCCGGTAACGGGAAGAAGCCCAAATGAGACGCGCGCTTCTGATGATCCTGCTGATGACGGCGAGCGCCGCCGCCCAGCCCGTCCAGCCGCCGCCCGCGCGCAGCACTCCCGTCGAAGACGCGCTGCGGAATGCGCCGATCGTCACCCTGCGCCACAGCCGGATCACCCTGCGGGTGGCGGTGCCCGACCTGGAGCGCGGCTTTTTCCGCGGCACCCGCTTCGATCAGGCAGGCGTCGTCACCAGCCTGGTGGCGGACGGCCGCGAATTCTATGGCCCCTGGTTCAGCCGCACCGCGCCCGAGGTGCTGGACTATACCTATACCGAGGATGGGCTGGTGGCGGGGCCGGACAGCGCCGCCACTGGGCCGGTGGAGGAATTCGGTGTCATCGGCTTTGAAGACGCCAGGCCGGGCGATCTGTTCCTGAAGATCGGCGTGGGCACGCTGCGCCGTCCCGACGGCAAGCCCTATGACAAATACTGGCATTATGAGATCGCCGACTGGGGCAAGCGCGGGATGCGCCGCACCCAGGACAGCGTGACCTTCACCCAGACCATCCGCGATGCGCCGTCCGGCTATGGCTATGTTTATGAAAAGACCCTGCGGTTGGTGCCGGGCAAGGCCCAGATGGAGATTTCGCATCGGCTGCGCAACACCGGCGCCAAGCCCATCGTCACCACGGTCTATGACCATAATTTCCTGCGGCTGACGCCCGGCAATGACGGGGTACGGGTGCGATTTCCCTTTCGCGTCGCCGCCCAAACCCCGCCCCCCGCCGGGCTGATCCGGCTGGACGAGACGGGGTTCACCTATCTGCGGCCGCAAGCCTATAAGGAGCGGGTGTCGTTCCTGTTGACCGGGTTCGGATCGACCCCTGCCGACTATGACATCCGCATCACAGAGCCGGGCGGCGCGGGCGTCACCATGACGGGCGACGCGCCCATCGTTCGGCTGAACGTCTTTTCGCTGGATACGGTGCAGTCGGTCGAGCCCTTCATCGCCCTGGACGTGCCCCCGGGCGGCGAGCAAGGCTGGCGCTATACCTACAGCTTCCACGCCGGACGCCCCCGCTGACCGGGGCGCCGGTCCAGGCGGGCCGGTTGCCTAAGCTGGTTGCCTAAATGGGCGAAGCTAAGTATTTGATCGGCCTCGGCGCCGGATTAGCTCAGCGGTAGAGCAGCGGTTTTGTAAACCGAAGGTCGGGGGTTCAATCCCCTCA
>CALDFO010000328.1 GCA_937942205.1 uncultured Alphaproteobacteria bacterium | reverse complement strand
ACCACCACCGGCTTGCCCGCCTTGCGGGCAGCGCGGGTGATCTGCTTTTGCAGGCCGGGCACCCGTTCCAGCGGCATCTCCACGCCCAGGTCGCCGCGCGCCACCATCAGCGCGTCGGCCAGTTCCAGGATGCCATGCAGGCTGTCCAGCGCCTTGGGCTTTTCGATCTTGGCCAGCACCCCGGCGCGGCCCGCCACGATCTTCTTGAGTTCGGCCACATCCTCGGGACGCTGCACGAAGGACAGCGCGATCCAGTCCACGCCCAGTTCCAGCGCCGCATCCAGGTCGGCGCGGTCCTTGGGCGTCATGGCCGACAAGGGCAGCAGCGTGTCGGGCATGTTCACGCCCTTGCGGTCCTTGATCTCGCCCGCCACTTCCACCACCGCCTCGGCATAGGTGTCGGCCTTCTTGAGCAGCCGCAGCCGCACCTTGCCGTCGTCGATCAGCAGCGCGTGCTTCTGCTTGATGGCCTGGAAGATTTCCGGGTGCGGGATCGGCACCTCCTCCGGCTTGTCGGTGGTCTCGCCCAGCACCAGGCGGATGCGCTCGTCTTCCTTGAGCAGGCGCGGTCCGCCCGGCAGTTTACCCAGGCGGATCTTGGGCCCTTGCAGGTCGCAGAGGATGCCGATCGGCCGCCCCACCGCCTGTGACAGCGCGCGCAGGTCGCCATGCATCTGCTTGAGCATGTCATGGCCGGTATGGCTCATATTGATGCGGAAGACGTCCACCCCGGCATCGAACAGGGCGCGCATCATGGCCGGGGTGTTGGAGGCCGGGCCCAGCGTGGCGAGGATCTTTGTCTTTCTGCGGCGGCGCATGGGTCTCTTTTTCTCTCGGTTGAAGAGTCAGTTCGAAAGGGTTTGCGTCCAGTTGGGCTGCTGGCCGGTGTCCACCTGGAAAAAGCCGCGCCGGTCGAAGCCCCGGCGGACGCAGTCGCCGCGTCCCGCCGCCTTGAAGCGCGCGTCCGGCGCGACGCAGAAATGGGTCTTGCCTTCCCAGGTGCCGGCGGCGCCGTCGGTGGCATAGAGATAGTAATAGCGCGCCTGCAACGGCCCGGTCAGCAGCGCCGCGCAGGTCTTGGGCCGCACCGTCCACCAGCCTTCCGAGGTCCATTGGGTGCCGTCGAAGCGGCCGATGGCCACCCGTGCCGCCAGGTTGGAGGTGTTGCAGACCTGGAACGCCGCCGACGCCGGCGCGGTGGAGGCCAGCAGGGTCACTGCAAGGATCAGGGCCGTGCGACGCATGGTACCCGGTTTGGCGTGAAAGCGGCTATCCGTCAACGCCCGCAATCCTATATGACAGGCCGATGTCGGAAAACGCCTTCGAAGCCATTGCCGGGACCGCACCAGCCGTCCCGCTGCTGTTGTTGTGCGATCATGCGTCCAACGCTCTGCCGCCGGGCCTGGGTACGCTGGGGCTGGCGCCGGAGCTGCTGGCCACCCATATCGCCCATGACATCGGCGCCGCCGCTGTCACCCGCGCCCTGGCGGCGGCCTGGGGCGCGCCCGCCCTGCTGGGCCGCTGGTCGCGGCTGCTGGTGGACCTCAACCGGGGCGCCGACGATCCCACCATCGTGATGAAGCTGTCCGACGGCAGCATTATTCCGGGCAATGCCGGGGCCAGCCCCGCAGCCGATGCCGCCGAGGTGGCGCGCCGCATCGCGGCCTATCACGCGCCCTATCATGCCGCCATCGCGGCGGAACTGGACCGTATCGGCCCCGATGCCGCGATCGTGTCGATCCACAGTTTCACCCCGCGCTGGAAATCGGTGCCGCGCGTGTGGGAGGTGGGCGTGCTGTATGACGCCGATACCCGGCTGGCCCATCCCCTGATGGCGCGGTTGCGGGATGCCGGTTTCACCGTGGGCGACAACGAGCCTTATTCCGGCGCGCTGGAAGGCGACACGCTGAACGTCCATGGCACGCGGCGCGGATTGCCGCATGTCCTGGTCGAACTGCGGCAGGACTTGATCGGTGATGCGGCCCAGGCACAAGCCTTTGCGCTGCGCCTGAAACCCATCCTGGATGCGGCCCTGGATGATATGCGCGGGGCCGCTATGCACAGGCAGGGCTGATCTTCCGCGTTGCGCCGCGTTACGCCCGCGGGCTAGGGTCCGCCGCCTTTTTTCAGAATTGAGTTCCCGAGAAATGTCAAAAACCGCTTTCGCCAAGGATCAGCTCAAGGCCTTCATCAACCGCATCGAGCGGCTGGAGGAGGAGAAGGCCGCCCTCAGCGCCGACCTCAAGGAAGTCTATGCCGAGGCCAAGGGCACCGGCTTCGACACCAAGATCATGCGCCAGGTGATCCGGATGCGGAAGCTGGACAAGGCCGACTTCCAGGAACAGGAAGCCATGCTGGATCTATACCTCACCGCCATGGACATGCGATAGCGCTGGTCTTTTGGCCGTCCAGTGCGTCGCGCGTGCTCACGTGCGTCAAGCACGCTCCGCGTGCGCTCCTGCTGGACCGGCCAAAATCCGGCGCGCTGATGCCGAGAATTTTCCCGGATAAGAAAAAGGCCCCGGTTTTGCCGGGGCCTTTTGCGTAATCAGAAGTCCTTAAGCTGTCCGGCGGATGCCGTCGCCGCCCATCGGCGCGCCCATGGGCAAATCGGTGTCTTGCGCCACCTTGGCCATGGGCTCGTTCGCCAGGTCGGGGTCCAGGCCGAATTCCTTCAGCTTGCGATAGAGGGTGGAGCGGCCGATGCCCAGGCGGCGGGCCACTTCCGACATATGGCCGTCATAGCGGGCGATGGCCATACGGATGATTTCCGATTCCAGCTCCTCGAACTTGCGGACATGGCCGCTGCCGTCCGTGACGCTGAGGCCATAGGCGCTGCCCGTCGGCAAGGCGGGGGCGGTCAGGCCGGACTGCCCTCCCGGCTGCACCGGCGCATGGTTCTGGCGCACCAGCGTGTCCACGCCCATCACCGTCGCGATCTGCGGGAAATCGCACACATCCAGCAGGGCGCCGTCGCACAGCACCACGGCGCGGAAGATGGTGTTCTCCAACTGGCGCACATTGCCCGGCCAGTTGAACTTTTCCAGCAGCGCCGACGCCTGCGGGGTCAGACCCGAAACCGGCTTGTTTTCCTCGGCCGCGAAGCGGGCGATGAAATGGCGCGCCAGCGGGGCGATGTCGCCGGTGCGGTCGCGCAGGGCCGGCAGCATCATGGGAAACACGTTCAGGCGGTAATACAGGTCTTCGCGGAAGCCGCCGTCGCGCGCCATCGCGCCCAGGTCGCGGTTGGTGGCGGCGATGATGCGGACATCCACCTTGACCGGCCGCTTGGAGCCGACCGGATCCACTTCGCCTTCCTGCAGGGCGCGCAGCAGCTTGACCTGCATGTCCAGGCGCAGTTCGCCGATCTCGTCCAGGAACAGGGTGCCGCCGTCGGCCTCCTGGAACTTGCCCAGATGCTTGTCGGAGGCGCCGGTGAAGCTGCCCTTTTCATGGCCGAACAGAATGGATTCGATCAGATTTTCCGGGATCGCGCCGCAGTTCACGGTCACGAAGGGCTTGCCGCTGCGGGCGCTGGTGCCCTGGATCGCGCGGGCGATCAGTTCCTTGCCGGCGCCGCTTTCGCCCTCGATCAGCACGGGAATGTCGCTCTGCGCGGCGCGCGCCCCCAGGCGGAAGACCTGCTTCATCTCGGGCGAGGTGGCGATCAGGTCGTCGAAGGTCAGCTTGTTGTCCTGCTTCTTCTTGAGCTGCTTCACCTCGCCGGACAGGGTGCCGATCTTGAGTTGGTTGCGGATCGAGACGGCGATGCGTTCCGGGCTGGCCGGCTTGACCAGAAAGTCGTTGGCGCCCGCCCGCATGGCTTCCACGGCGCTGTCGATGCCGCCCTTGGCGGTCAGAACGATCACCGGCAGGTCGGGATTGGTGGGACGCAGCTGGGCCAGAACCTCCAGGCCGCCCATGTCGGGCATTACCAGGTCCAGCAGCATCAGGGTGATCTGCTCGCCGCGCGGACCGTTGATCAGGTCCAGGGCGGGGCCGCCGCCGGGGGCGGTGACGACCTGCATCCCACCGCGCGCGATCGCCGTTTCCAGCAGCCTGCGCTGCACCGGATCGTCGTCCACTACCAGGATGGTCTGCGCCATGATGATACGCCTTCTCGAAACTCGCGGGCGATTTTGCGCGCCACAGGTAAATGTGGCGTTTAAGCCTGTCTCGCGGCGGTACAGCCAAACCCTTGGGATTCCATGCTTAATGAAAGCTGAAGGCCCCGTTTTGGGGCTCCGGGCGGGGCCTGGCGGGCGGGCGCAACAAGGCCGTTGCCGCGCCAAGTTCGTTTGCTATATTCCGGCGTAGTTTCAATGGAATACAGCCCGGTCACGGGCATCAGCACGGGGGCCGGTATGGCGCACGAAAACGAACACCAGATCGGGTCCATGGACATCACCCATCATCGCAAGACCTATGAAGGGTTTCTGACCGTCTCCAAGTGGACCTTCAGCTTCCTTGCGCTGATCATGGTCTTCCTGGCCATTTTCCGCACATAAGCCCTGCGGCCATGATGCGCCTCGCGGTCCCGAAGGAAACTAGAGCGGGTGAAACGCGCGTAGCCGCGACCCCGGAATCCGTCAAGAAGTTCAAGGGACTGGGACTGGATGTGATGATCCAGTCGGGCGCCGGCCAAGGCGCCCGTATCTCCGATTCCGACTATCAGGCCGCCGGCGCCACCATCGCGCCCGACGCCGCCGCCACCCTGGCGGGGGCCGACATCGTGCTGATGGTGCGCCCCGAAGCCGCCCAGACCGCCGTGCTCAAAAAAGGCGCGGTGCTGGCCGCGCTGCTGGCCCCGCACAGCGACAAGGAGGCCATCGCCGCTTTGTCGGCGCAGGGCGTCACCGCCTTCGCCATGGAACTGCTGCCGCGAATCTCCCGCGCCCAGGCGATGGACGTGCTGTCCTCCCAGGCCAATCTGGCGGGCTACAAGGCGGTGATCGACGCCGCCGCGCAGTTCGGCCGCGCCATGCCCATGATGATGACGGCGGCCGGCACCATCGCGCCCGCGCGCGTGCTGGTGATGGGCGTGGGCGTCGCGGGCCTGCAGGCCATCGCCACCGCCAAGCGCCTGGGCGCCATCGTTTCGGCCACCGATGTGCGCCCCGCCACCAAGGAGCAGGTGGAATCGCTGGGCGGCACCTTCGTCGCGGTGATGGATGACGAGTTCAAGAACGCCCAGACGGCGGGCGGCTACGCCAAGGAAATGAGCGCCGAATATCAGGCCAAGCAGGCCGCGCTGATCGCCGAAACCATCAAGAAGCAGGACATCATCATCACCACCGCGCTGATCCCGGGCCGCAAGGCGCCGATTCTGGTCAGCGAGGCGATGATCCAAAGCATGAAGCCGGGCAGCGTGATCGTCGACCTGGCGGCGGGCGCGGGCGGCAACACGCCGCTGTCCCGGCCCGACGAAGTGGTGGAGGCGCATGGCGTCACCATCATGGGCCACACCAACCTGCCGGGACGGCTGGCGACCGATGCCTCCTCGCTCTATGCCCGCAACCTGTTCAATTTCGTGTCGCTGATCGTGGACAAGAAATCCGGCCAGCTGGCGATCGACTGGAACGACGAGATCATCAAGGGCGCGGCGGTATCCGGCGCGCCTTCGACATGACCCCCTCCGGTTTCCGCTTCCGCTTGCCTCCCAAGAGGTCGGCGCCGCACGCTGAAACCACCGCCCCCGCCGGCGCGCTGACGCGCGCGCAGGGGAGGATGACCTGAGAAGGATGCAGAGATGGAAATGATTGACCCCTTTGTCTTTCGCCTGTCCATTTTCGTGCTGGCGATCTTTGTCGGCTATTTCGTGGTCTGGGGCGTCACGCCCGCGCTGCACACCCCGCTGATGGCGGTGACCAACGCGATCTCCTCGGTGATCGTGGTGGGCGCGCTGGTCGCGGTGGCGGTGCCGGTCATTTCCGACGCGTCGTGGACATCCAAGTTCCTGGGCTTCTTCGCCCTGATCCTGGCCAGCGTGAACATCTTTGGCGGTTTCCTGGTCACGTCGCGCATGTTGGCCATGTACAAGAAGAAGGCGAAGTAGGATGTCTCAGGCCGACATCGCAGCCCTTCTCTACCTCGCCGCCGGTTCGCTCTTCATCCTGGCGCTCAAGGGCCTGTCCTCGCCCGCGTCCAGCCGCGCGGGCAACCGCAACGGCATGATCGGCATGGTGATCGCCGTGCTGACCACCCTGTGGGTGTCCGGCGTCAGCGATCCCCTGACCTGGGGCCTGGTGATCGGGGGCCTGGGCATCGGTGGCGGCATCGGCGCGGTGATGGCCAAAAAGATCGCCATGACCGACATGCCCCAGCTGGTCGCCGCCTTCCACAGCCTGGTCGGCCTGGCGGCGGTGCTGACGGCGGGCGCGGCGCTCTATTCGCCGGATTCCTTCCACATCGCCGTGGACGGCGTCATCCATGCCCAGAGCCTGATCGAGATGAGCCTGGGCGTGGCGATCGGCGCCATCACCTTTTCCGGCTCGGTGATCGCCTTCGCCAAGCTGAACGGCAATATGAGCGGCGCGCCGATCATCCTGCCCGCCCGCCATCTGCTGAATCTGGTGATTTTCCTGACCATCATCGGTCTGGTGGCCTATTTCACCATGAGCCAGGCGATCTGGGTGTTCTGGCTGATCACCGCCTTGTCGCTGCTGTTCGGCATCACGCTGATCATCCCCATCGGCGGCGCCGACATGCCGGTGGTGGTTTCGATGCTGAACTCCTATTCCGGCTGGGCCGCCGCGGCGCTGGGCTTCACCCTGGAGAACACCGCCCTGATCATCACCGGCGCGCTGGTGGGCTCGTCGGGCGCCATCCTGTCCTACATCATGTGCAAGGGCATGAACCGCAGCTTCATCAGCGTGATCGCGGGCGGCTTCGGCGGCGATACCGGCCCGGCGGCGGGTGGGACAAAGGAAACCCGCCCGGTCAAGCAGGGCAGCGCCGACGATGCCGCCTTCATCATGAAGAACGCCGCCAGCGTCATCATCGTGCCCGGCTATGGCATGGCGGTGGCCCAGGCCCAGCACGCCGTGCGCGAGATGGCCGACAAGCTGAAGGCCGAGGGCGTCAAGGTCTCCTATGCCATCCATCCGGTGGCGGGCCGGATGCCGGGCCACATGAACGTGCTCCTGGCCGAGGCCAATGTGCCCTATGACGAGGTGTTCGAGCTGGAGGACATCAACTCCCAGTTCGCCCAGGCCGATGTCGCCTATGTCATCGGCGCCAACGACGTCACCAATCCCAGCGCCAAGACCGATCCCAAATCGCCCATCTTCGGGATGCCGATCCTGGATGTGGAAAAGGCCAAGACCGTGCTGTTCATCAAGCGCGGCATGGGCAGCGGCTATGCGGGGGTGGAGAACGAGCTGTTCTTCCGCGACAACACTATGATGCTGTTCGCCGACGCCAAGAAGATGACGGAAGAAATCGTCAAGGCGCTCGACCACTAGAACATCGGTGCGGGGGCGCATGGGGCACAGGGTGGACCGCAACGATGCCCGCGTGATCGGCGGCGCCTCCGTCGGCACCGTGTTCGAATGGTACGATTTCTATCTCTACGGCTCGCTCGCCACCTATATCACCCGGCACTTCTTTTCCGGCGTCAACGAGACCACCGGCTATATCTTCGCGCTGCTGGCCTTCGCGGCGGGATTCGCGGTGCGCCCCTTCGGCGCCCTGGTGTTCTGGCGGCTGGGCGGTCTGTGGGGCCGCAAGAATACTTTTCTGGTCACCATGCTGCTGATGGGCCTGTCCACCTTCGCGGTGGGTCTGCTGCCGTCCTATGCCAGCGTCGGGGTGGCCGCGCCCATCGCGTTGGTGTCCTTGCGCCTGATCCAGGGCCTGGCGCTGGGCGGCGAATATGGCGGTGCGGCGACCTATGTGGCCGAGCACGCCCCGCCCGGACGGCGTGGTTTTTATACAAGCTGGATTCAGACCACCGCCACGGTGGGCCTGTTTTTGTCGCTGGTGGTGATCCTTTTCACCCGCACCCGGATGGGCGCCGACGCCTTTGCCGATTGGGGCTGGCGGCTGCCTTTCCTGCTGTCGGGCGTTCTGCTGGGGGTGTCGCTGTGGATCCGCCTCAAGCTCAATGAAAGCCCGGTCTTCCAGAAGCTGGTCAAGGAAGGCAAGACCAGCAAGCGCCCGCTGACCGACGCCTTTGCCGACCGCCGCAATCTGAAACTGGTGATCCTGGCGCTGCTCGGCCTGACGGCGGGCCAAGCGGTGGTCTGGTATACCGGCCAGTTCTACGCGCTGTTCTTCCTGGAAAAGATCCTGAAAGTGGACGGCGCGCTGACCAACCAGCTCGTCGCCCTGGGCCTGGCGATCGGAACGCCCTTCATCGTGCTGTTCGGCTGGCTGTCGGACAAGATCGGCCGCAAGCCCATCATCCTGGGCGGCTGCCTGCTGGCGGCGCTGACCTATTTCCCGCTGTTCCAGGCGCTGACCGCCGCCGCCAATCCCGCACTGGCCGCCGCCGCCGACCGCGCCCCCATCATCGTCACCGCCGCGCCGGGCGACTGCTCCTTCCAGTTCGATCCGGTGGGCAAGGCGGCCTTCAATTCCTCCTGCGATATCGCCAAGTCGACTTTTGCCCGCGCCGGACTGCCTTATCGCAACGAAGCCGCCGCGCCGGGCACGCTGGCCTCGGTCCGCATCGGCGATACGGTGCTGGCATCCTTCGATGGCCATGCTTTGTCCAAGACCGATCTTGCGGCGAGCCGCGCCCAGTGGGAGGCCGAAGCCGCCGCCGCGTTGGCCGCCGCCGGTTATCCGCAGGCGTCCGACAGCGCCACGGTGAACCGGCCGGCGGTGGTGGCGATCCTGGCGCTGCTGATGATTTACGTGGCCATGGTCTATGGCCCCATCGCCGCCATGCTGGTGGAGATGTTCCCCGCCGCCATCCGCTACACCTCCATGAGCCTGCCCTATCATCTGGGCAATGGCTGGTTCGGCGGCTTCCTGCCCACCACCGCCTTCGCGATGGTGGCGGCCAGCGGCGACATCTATTACGGCCTCTGGTATCCGGTGGCGGTGGCGGGCGCGACCTTCGTGATCGGCCTGTTCTTCATCCGGGAAACCCGCAACGCGGACATTCACGCATGACCATTCGCGAGATTCGCCTGCCGCAGGACGAGCCGGCCATCCTGGCCTTCATCCAGGGCCTGCAGGATTATGAACTCCGGTTCGAGGCCAATCGCCGCCGCGATCCCGGTTTCGCCGCCGATCACTGGCGCGACGCCCAACACCGCTGCGCTGAAAAGCATGGCGTCATGCTGGTGGCGGAGGCGGGTGGGAAGCCGGTGGGCTGGGCCTTCGCCTATGAGGCGCATGGCGAATTGTTCATCGCCGAGCCGGAACGCCGTCACGGCTTTCTGGCCGAGATTTATGTGGTGCCGGAGGCGCGCGGCAAGGGCCTGGGCCGCGCCCTGATCGCGGCGGTGGAGGACTGGTCGCGCGGCCGCGGCCACAAGCTGCTGACCATCGGCGTGGTCGCGAAGAATGCCCGCGCCATCCGCGCCTATGAAGGCGCGGGTTATGCCCCCTATACGATGATGATGCGCCGCTACCTGTAAGGAACCCATCCAACCCCGGGGCATTGTCCTGTCATGGCCCAGCCGTCCTTTGAACTGCCCTTCCTGCGCGCTTTTCTGGCCAACCCCGCCAAAGTGGCGTCGCCGGTACCGTCCGGTCCCCGGCTGGCGGCTGCCGTCGCCGCCGAAGTGCCGCTGGAAGGCGCGGGAGCGGTGCTGGAGCTGGGGCCGGGCTCCGGCGCGGTGACCCAGGCGATCCTGGATCGTGGCGTCACCCCCGCCGATCTGATCGCCATCGAATATGATCGGGATTTCTGCGCCCTGCTGCGGGACCGCTTTCGCGGAATTTCCATCCTGCAGGGTGACGCCTTTGCCTTTTCCAGCCTGCTGCCGGGCCTGCGCTTCCGCGCCATCGTGTCGGGCGTGCCGGTGGTGGGCCTGCCCGCGGCGGCGCAACAGGCATTGCTGCGCGACGCCATGACGGCGCTCTTGCCGGGACGGCCCTTCATCCAGTTCACCTACAGCATGATGCCGCCCCTGGATGTGCCGCCGGACATGGCGGCGGACGTCACGGTGGAACGCGCCGCTGTTGTCTGGGCCAACCTGCCGCCCATGCATGTCTGGCGTTACCGGCGGG